>JASHTN010000339.1 GCA_030040525.1 Gammaproteobacteria bacterium
GCCTGCCGCACCCGCGCCGGCGCCGTCGTCGCCGGCGGCCGAAGCACACCCCGCGGCCGTACCGCCCGCGGCGTCCGCGGATACCGCGGCCCCCGGCTCGAGGCCTCAGGGCAAGCCCGCTGCGAAGGGCGCACGCGGCGCCTCGCCCGACCGGGTCGAGCTCGAGACCACCGACATCACCGGCAATCGTGAGCTGCCGAAGGTGCTGTACATCGTGCCCTGGAAGCGCTCGGACCTCGGCGACCTCGTCGGCAAGCCGCCGAACAGTCTCCTGGACGAGGTCCTGCAACCCATCGACCGCGACGTCTTCCTGCGGGAAAACCGCTATTACGACGCCCTGCAGCCGGGCGGAGCGCGCGCCGGGGCGGACTCAGTGCAGGGTTCCGGCGACAAGCCTTCGCACTAGGGAAGGCGCCGCTCGAGGATGAGAGCTGGATCGCAGCTTTTTGGGCTTATGTCATTCAGTTTTAACGGCAATTTCGTCTTCTGTGACGGGCTTTTCAGCGGGAGTGTCCCATGGGCTTCTGGAATCTGATCGTACGTTTCTTTCAGGGCGGCGGGGACTTCATGTACCCGATCGCCATCGTGTTCGTGGTGGGGCTCGCGATCGCCCTCGAGCGCTACATCTATCTCACGCACATCGCCGCCCGCAACCGCGGCCTGTGGAACGAGATCGTGCCGATGCTCGCGCAGGGCAACTTTCGCCAGGTGGCGCAGACGACCTCCAAGTCGACCTCGGCCATCGGCCACATCCTCAACTACGGGCTGGCGCGCATCCAGTCGGCGCGCCGGCGCGATGACATCGAGAAGGCGATGGAGGAGAGCCTCATGGAGGTGGTGCCGCGCCTCGAGAAGCGCACGCACTACCTCGCCACCTTCGCCAATCTGGCGACGCTGCTCGGACTGCTCGGCACGGTCATGGGCCTGATCCGCGCGTTTGCCGCGGTCGCGACCGTCAACCCGGCGGAGAAGGCGAACCTGCTGTCGGCGAGCATCTCGGTGGCGATGAACTGCACGGCGTTCGGCCTGATGACGGCGGTGCCGCTGCTGTTCATCCATGCGTGGCTGCAGACCAAGACGACCGAGCTCATCGACAGCCTGGAGATGGCGTCCGTCAAGTTCCTGAACGCCATCACCGAGCGGCAGAGCCCGGCGCCTGCGGCGGCCTGAGGCGCCGCGGCCCTCTCCGCCAGCCTCAGTCACGGCTGACTCATGCGCCGCTCGTACCAGATCCGCAAGCTCGAGCGCCACTCGCGCAAGCCCGCCGAGCTGCTGCTCGTGCCGATGATCGACATCTTCACGGTGCTGGTCACGTTCCTGCTCATGACCGCGGTGTTCTCCCGCACCGTGATCCTGCAGCTGAATCTGCCGCCGCCGAACACCGTGTTCCGCGAGCCGCCGCCGGGACTGCAGCTGGAAGTGATGGTGCGCAAGGACCTGCTGCAGGTGGCCGATCGCAACAGCGGTCCGCTCGCGACCATCCCCAACACACAGACGGGCTACGACTACGGCGCGCTGACCGATTACCTGAAGCGCGTCAAGGCGAAATTTCCGGATAAGACCGACGCCACGATCCTGCTCGAGCCCGACACTCCCTATGACACGCTGGTGCAGGTGATGGACCGGGTGCGCGTGTTCGAGGTGAACCAGGGCATGAGCTCGGTGCAGGCGGAGCTCTTCCCGGATATCTCCATCGGTGATGCGCCGATTGCCGAGCCCACCGCCGTACCCGCTGGCGCGGCGCCCGCGGCGGCCACGGCCCCGGGCGCGACGGCCTCAGCGCCTGCGTCTCGAGCCGGAGTCAAGCGATGAGCATGTCCAACCGCGCGCGGCGCATGGCGCAGCATCACCTGCGGCACCGGGCGGATGCGCAGCTGAATCTGATCCCCCTCATCGACATCCTCTCGGTGATGGTGGCGTTCCTGCTGGTGTACTCGACTGAAGTCGAGGTCATCCAGAACGCCAAGGGCATCGAGATTCCGCAGTCGATCGCACAGACGGCGCCCAAGCAGTCGGTGGTGGTGATGATCACCAAGACCGACCTGTTCGTGCAGGGCGAGTACATCACCTCGGTCGCGCAGATCCAGGGGGGTCGCGAGACGCTGATCGCGCCGCTCTCGGCCGCTCTCAAGCGCCCGATGCTGATCGGCGCGGACATGACCGAGAAGGCCGCCGCGGAGCGCGAGATCACCATCATGGCGGACAAGTCGCTCCCCTACGAGGTGCTCAAGCGCGTCATGATGACCTGCACCGATGCCAGTTACGGACGCATCTCGCTGGCGGTGATCCAGAAGGAAAAGCCGGTGCCTGCCGGCCAGGTGCGAGCGAGCTGAGGCGCGCATGGTCATCGCGCCGTATTACCGCGAGTTCGACCTGCCCTGGGACGGCGACCCGGAGCAGACCGAGCGCTTCCGCAAGATCCTGCGCGTGCTGCTGATCGCGCTGCTGGTGCTCGGGATCCTGTTCCCGCTGCTGCCGGTACCGAAGCGCCCGCCGGCCCCGGAAGTTCCGCAGGTGCTGGCGCGCGTGATGCTCGAGAACAAGCCGAAACCGCCGCCGCCTCCGCCGCCGCAGCCGAAGGAGCAGCCGAAGCCCGAGACCAAGCCGACTCCGGTGCCCCCGGTCGAGGAGCGCCAGCGCGCCCACGAGAAAGCCGAGCGCCAGCTGAACAAGGTGAAAGACGAGCTCGCGGACCTGCGCGAGGAGATCAACCTGACGCCGCTCCAGACCAGGGATCTCACCGGTGCCGTGGGCGCCGACGCTCACGCGGAGCGCTCGCTGATCACCTCAAACATCGGCGCGGGCAGCGGCGGCATCACCTCCGCGAACGCCAGCCGCGGCTTCGGCACCGGTGCCGGCTCACTCACGGGCCACGACACCACCGCGGTCGCTTCCGGCATCGCGAGCTCGAGCCTCAACAACCGCAACCGTGTGCAGAGCGGCGGCGGCGGCAAGGCCGCGCGCTCCGAGGAGGAGATCGCGCTGGTGTTCGACCGCAACAAGGGCCGGATCTACAACCTCTACGCCCGCGCGTTGCGCGAGAACGCCGAGTTGCAGGGCAAGCTGGTATTGGAGTTCACTATAGCCCCCAATGGCACCGTCACCATGTGCCGCGTGGTCTCGAGCGAGCTCAGGGACCCGGAGCTCGAGCGGGAGATCGTGGCACTGGTGCGGTTGTTCCAGTTCAAGCCCGAGGACGTGGACGCGGTGACGGCGACCAAGCCCATCGACTTTTTCCCGACATCGGCCTGAGCTGACGCGGCAACGTAAGGGGAGCGTCATGAACCTCAACTCGGAGATCCAGTTTTTCGCGGACCTGCGCACCGTCGACAAGGCGCGGCTCCTCACGATATTCCTGCACGAGCTCGCCGAGGAGGCCCGCGGCACCTACGGCGCCGGCGCCGACCAGGTGCACGACGGCGCGCACCTGCGCTTCGTCAACGAGCTCACGCACCGTATCACGCGGGTGGTCGAGCAGCTGCTCGCCGAAGAGGCAACCCGGCCGGCGGACGACGTCGTGCTGCGCATGCTGCTCGCGCCGCGCGCCGACAAGGTGGCCGAGCGGCTGGTGTTCAACGCCTACGGCCGCGCCATCCAGGGATTCGAGAGTTACGATACGACGGTGTTGATGGGCAATTAGATCGATGGGTCGTGCGCCACTCCGCGGTCTGCTCGTCGCCCTCGGCGTAGCTGCCGCGCCCGCCTTCGGCGCCGCCCCTGCCAACCCGCACGCGCTGCTCCTGCGCCCGGCACAGGTGTGGACCGCAGGTGAGCCCGCACACGCAGGCTGGGTGGTGCTCACCGACGGCGAGCGCATCGTCGCGGTAGGCCCCAAGGACGCGGTGCGCGCACCGGCGGACGCGCAGGCGATCGAGCTTCTGGGTGCGACGCTGCTGCCCGGTCTCATCGACGCGCACTCGCACCTGTTCCTGCACCCCTACAACGAGACCTTGTGGAACGACCAGGTGCTGAAGGAGCCGGTGCCGTACCGCACCCTGCGCGCGGGCGTGCAGGCGCGGGCGACGCTGCTCGCGGGCTTCACGACGCTGCGCGACCTCGGCACCGAAGGGGCAGGGTACGCGGACCTTTCGGTGAAGCGTGCCATCGAGGATGGGCTCATCGAAGGGCCGCGGCTGTTCGTCGCGACACTTGCCATCGTCGCGACCGGCGCCTACGGGCCGGCGCCCCGTGGCCTGCGCCCCGATGTCTGCTGCACTCCGCAGGGGGCCGAGGAGGCGACCGGCCTCGAGGAGATCGTCCGCGCGGTGCGCGAGCAGGCCGGCCACGGCGCCGACTGGATCAAGCTCTACGCCGACTACCGCTGGGGACCCGGCGGCACGCAGCAGCCGACCTTCAGCGAGGAAGAGCTTCGGGCCGCGGTCGAGGCCGCGCACTCCTCGGGCCGGCCGGTGGCCGTGCACGCCATGACCGCGGAGGGCATGCGCCGCGCGGTGCTCGCGGGCGCCGACACGATCGAGCATGGCTACGCCGGCACGCCCGAGGTGTTCAGGCTCATGGCGGCGCACGGCGTCGGCTACCTGCCGACCATCACGGCGGCGGAAGCCTACAGCGAGTACTTCGAGCACTACGTGCGCGGCGTGAGCCCGCCGACGGCGGAGATGCAGCAGGTGGCGCAGGCGCTCCGCTACGCCATGCAGGCGGGCGTCACCATCGGCTGCGGAAGCGACGTCGGTGTCTATGCCCACGGCACCAACTACCGCGAGATCGAGTGGCTGGTGCGCGACGGCATGACGCCGGTGCAGGCGCTCACCGCCGCCACCGCGACGGATGCGAAGATCCTGCGGCAGGAAGCGAGCTTCGGGCGCGTGCGCGCCGGGCTCTTGGCCGATCTCGTCGCGGTGAGCGGCGACCCGACGCGCGACATCGCAGCGGTCGAGCACGTCGTATTCGTGATGAAGGGTGGGGTCATCTACAGACGGCCCTGAAAAACCGACCCCGACAGGCGCGCCAGCCGCTCGAGCGGCGCCCCGGTGAGGCGGAAGGTCCTCCAATCGTCGAGCGCCACGGCGCCGAGCCCCTTGTAAAAGCCGATCGAGGGCTCGTTCCAGTCGAGCACTGCCCAATCGAGGCGCGCGCAATCGCGCTCGAGCGCGAGAGCGGCGAGCCTGGCGAGCAGGCGCTTGCCGAGGCCGCGCCCGCGCGCTTCCGGCCGCACGAACAGATCCTCGAGGTAGATGCCGGGCTTGCCGAGGAAGGTCGAGAAGTTGTGGAAGAAGAGGGCGAAGCCCGCCTCGCGCCCGTCGAGGCAGGCGAACACCACCTCGGCGTAGGGTCGCGGGCCGAAGAGGGCGGCCGTCAGATCCGTCTCGGTGGCCACCACCGAGCGCTCGAGGCGCTCGTAGGCGGCGAGCTCGCGGATGAAGACGAGCACCAGCGGCACATCGGCGGCGGTGGCGGCGCGAATGGTGATGTCGCTCACATCACTCCTCCTCAGCCGGTGCTCTGCAGACCCTGCGCGATGCCGGCGACGGTCGCGAGCAGCGCCTCGAACAGGTCCCGGTCCTCACGGCCGCTCGCGCGCCAGCGTCTGAGCAGGTCCACCTGCATCAGGCTCATGGGATCGACGTAGGGGTTGCGCAGGCGGATGGAGCGCTGCATGGTCGGGTCGGAATCCAGCAGCGCCGCGCTCTGCTTGACCGCGAGCACCTGCGCGCAGGCCAGATCGTATTCGGCGCGGATGCGCACGGCGTAGTGGCGCAGGCCCTCGGGGGCCAGCGTCTCGTAGTACCGCGCGATCTCGAGGTCCGCGCGCGCCAGCATGGTCTCGACGTCGTCGATGAGGTTGCGCAGGAAGAACCAGTCGGCGTATGCCGCGCGCAGTCGCGGCAGCCCGAGCTGCGCCACCACCGCCGCGAGCCCCGTGCCGGCGCCGTGCCAGCCGGGAAGCATGTAGCGCGCCTGCGACCAGGCGAATACCCACGGCACCGGCAGCAGCCCTTCGATCCCGGGTTTCTCGGAGCGGCGCACCGAGCGCGCACCGATCTGCATGCGCTCGATGACGTCGATCGGCGTGACTGCCTGGAAGAACTCGTAGAACGGCGCCGCGCCGTAGACGAGCGCGCGGTAGGCGCTGCGGCTCGCGGCGGCCAGCAGCTGCGCGATCTCCAGGTGCCCTGCCTGATCGGCCGGCAGCTCGCCGCGGCGCAACGCCGCGGTGGTGAGCGCCAGCGCGTTGAAGGCGCGCTCGAGGGTGCGCATCGCGATCGGCCGCAGCCCATAGCCCTGCTTGACCGTGACGCCCTGCTCGCGGATGCGCAGCACACCGTCGACCGCGCCCGCGGGGGCGGCTCTCACCAGCGCCTCGATGCGGCCGCCGCCGCGGGCCAGGCTGCCGCCGCGCGCGTAGAACAGCACCGGGCGCACGCCGGCTGCGGCGAGTGCCTGCGCCAGGTCGTGCTGCGCGCGATGGATGGCGACGTGTGAGGCGCAGGCGCCGCCTTCCTTGTTGCTGTCGGAGTAGCCGATCAGTACGCACTGGCGGTGACCGTGTGCGTGCAGATGGCGGCGGTAGAACGGATCGGCGAGCAGCTCCGCGAGCGTCTGCCCGCAGCTCCCGAGCGCGGCTTCGGATTCGAACTGCGGCGCGATGTCGAGCGCCACCTCGCCGCTGCGCTTGTCGTAGGCGGCCGCCCAGCGCGCCAGCAGCAGCGCCGCCAGCACGTCGTCCGCGCCCTGCGTGCCGCTCACGATGAAGTAGCCGATCGCCTCGTGCCCGTAGCGGTGGCGGGCCTGCATGGCGGCCTCGAACACCGCGAGCATGCGCCGCCCGAGCGCATCGAGCTCGGTCACCGGGCCGCGGTCGTGCTCGAGCGCCTGCGCCAGCAGAGCACGCCGCTCGTGGCTGCTGCGCCCGAGCCAGGCCGCATCGTCCCGGCCCTGGGCGATCACCTGGTGCAGCACGCTCGCGCGCTGGCGCAGGTCGAGGGCCGCCAGATGGAAGCCGAAAGTGTCGATGCGTCGCAGCAGCCGCTCGACGTAGAAGAGTCCCGCGTTGGCGCCCTGGTTGGACTTGA
>JASHTN010000340.1 GCA_030040525.1 Gammaproteobacteria bacterium
CTGCCACCGCAGCTCATCGAGCCGCGCCGCGGCGCTGCCCGGTGCCGGCTCCCCGCCGGTCGCCGCCGGGCCCGGCACCGCAGGCCCGATCTCGACGTCCGCCACCTGCACGGTCCCCTCGCCGTCGACGCTCGCCGACGCCGGCCGGCCTCGGGCGTAACCGAGCTCGACCCGATGCGCCGTTCCCCGCCAGGAGAGCGAGTAGCAGACGCGCGCCGGAAGATTCGGCGTGAAGCCGTCGCACTGCGCCCAGGGACTCGCCGCGGCGGTCAGCGCGCCGCGCGTGGCGGCTGGCGCCGGGGCGCCGGATGCGGCCTGCAAGGCGAGCGCGGCGAGAATCAGCGTCCCGGGCGGCACGTTCGCCGGCCCGGCGAAGCTCGCGCCGCTCTGATCGATGACCGCGATGTGATGGCGCACCGCGTGGAACTCCGCCGAGCGCAGCACGCGGGCGAGCCAGCGCTCGTTGCTCGCGACCCCGGCGCAGCAGGTGGCATCGAGCGCTGCGGCGAGGCGCACGGCCGCCTGCTCCCGGGTCGGTGCCCAGGCGATGATCTTGCCGAGGAGCGAGTCGTAGGTGTCGGGCACCGTGTCGCCGGAGCCGAACCCGGCATCCACCCGCACCGACTCCATCACCGGCCACTGCATGAGGGCGAGCCGCCCGGCGCTCGGCAGGAAGCCGCGCTGCGGGTCTTCGGCGCAGACTCGCGCCTCGAGCGCGTGACCTGTGCTGCGCACCTGCTCCTGCGTGAGCGGCAGAGCCTCCCCGGCGGCGATCCGCAGCTGCCACTCCACCAGGTCGAGCCCGGTGACCGCCTCGGTCACCGTGTGCTCGACCTGCAGCCGCGTGTTCATCTCCATGAAGTAGAACTCGCTGCCGTCGAGGAGGAACTCCACCGTGCCCGCGCTCACGTAGCCGATCTCGCGCGCCACCACCAGAGCCGCGGCGCGCAGCCGCGCGCGCACGGTCGCCGGCACCTCGGGCGCGGGCGCCTCCTCGATGAGTTTCTGGTGGCGGCGCTGGATCGAGCAGTCGCGGTCGCCGAGGTGCAGGAAGTTGCCGTGCGTGTCGGCAAACACCTGTACCTCCACGTGCCGCGGCGCCGGCAGGTAGCGCTCGATGAGCAGCGCGCCGTCGCCGAACGCGCTTTCGGCAAGGCGCCGCGCCGCGGCGAGCGCCGCGGGCAGCTCGCGCTCGGCGCGAACGATCTGCATGCCCTTGCCGCCGCCGCCGGCGGCGGGCTTGATGATGAGCGGCAGGCCGGCAGCGCACGCGGTGAGCTCGAGCTGCTTGAGGTCCTGCCCCTCGTCGGCGTAACCGGGCAGCACCGGCACTCCCGCGGCGGCCATGCGCGTCTTGGCGAGGATCTTCGAGCCCATGGCACGGATCGCCGCCGCCGGCGGCCCGACGAAAGTCAGGCCGGCATCCGCGCACGCCTGCGCGAAGGCGGCGTTCTCGGAGAGAAAGCCGTAGCCCGGGTGGATTGCCTCGGCGCCGCTCGCGCGCGCGGCGGCGATGATGTGCTCGATGTTGAGATAGCTGTCGCGGGCCGCAGCCGGTCCGATGCGCACCGCCCGATCGGCGAGGCGCGTGTGGCGGGCGGTCGCGTCCGCATCGGAGAACACCGCCACCGTGCGTATTCCGAGCCGCCGGGCGGTGCGCACGATGCGGCAGGCGATCTCGCCGCGGTTCGCGACCAGGAGGGTGCGGATCACTTCGCTCTTCCCTGCCCCGCCGCTACATCCGGTAGATGCCGACGCGCGGCGTCTCGAGCGGCGCCTGACGCACGGCGGCGAGCGACAGGGCAAGCACGCGGCGCGTTTCCGCCGGGTCGATCACCCCGTCGTCCCAGAGCCGCGCCGAGGAGTAGTACGGGTGGCCCTGCCGCTCGTACTGCTCGCGGATCGGCGCCTTGAACTCCTCCTCCGCCGCCGCCGGCCACTCGCGCCCCGTGCGCTCGAGCTGCTCGCGCTTGACGGTCGCGAGCACGCTCGCCGCCTGCTCGCCGCCCATGACCGAGATGCGCGCGTTCGGCCACTGGAACAGCAGCCGCGGCGAATACGCCCGGCCGCACATGGCGTAGTTGCCCGCGCCGTAGCTGCCGCCAATGATGAGG
The DNA here is from genome assembly GCA_030040525.1 of Gammaproteobacteria bacterium. GTDB lineage: Bacteria > Pseudomonadota > Gammaproteobacteria > Steroidobacterales > Steroidobacteraceae > 13-2-20CM-66-19. The sequence goes on from JASHTN010000340.1 coordinate 2,115, forward strand.
GCGAGCTTCGGCACCGCGGCGCACGCGACTGCGGTGACAAGCTTGGCGCCGTCCTTGGCGATGCCGCCCGCCTCGGCGCGCCGCCCGACCATGAAGCCGGTGATGTTCTGCAGGAACAGCAGCGGCACCTCCTCGCGCACGCACAGCTCGATGAAGTGTGTGCCCTTGAGCGCGCTCTCCGAGAACAGCACGCCGTTGTTGGCGAGGATGCCGACCGGGTAGCCGCCGAGGTGCGCAAAGCCGCACACCAGCGTGGTGCCGTAAAGCTGCTTGAACTCGTCGAGCTCCGACGCGTCGACCAGCCGCGCGATCACCTCGCGCACGTCGTAGGGCTTGCGCAGGCTGGCGGGCACGACGCCGTAGAGCTCGCCAGGGTCGTAGCGCGGCTCGCGCGCGGCCCGCGGCGGTGCGCCGCAGACGGCCGGCTTGAGGCGCGCGACGATGCGCCGTGCGATGGCGAGCGCGTGGGTGTCGTTCTCGGCGTAATGATCACAGACACCGGATTCGCGGCAGTGCACGTCGGCCCCGCCGAGCGACTCCGCATCGATGTCCTCGCCGGTGGCGGCCTTGACCAGCGGCGGGCCGCCGAGGAATACCCGGCCCTGGTTGCGCACGATCACGTTCTCATCAGACATTGCCGGCACGTACGCCCCGCCGGCGGTGCACGAGCCGTGCACCACCGAGATCTGGGCGATCCCCTGCGCCGAGAGCGTCGCCTGGTTGTAGAAGATGCGTCCGAAATGCTCGCGATCCGGGAACACCTCGTCCTGTGCCGGGAGGAACGCCCCGCCGCTTTCGACGAGGTAGACGCACGGCAGGTGGTTCTCGCGCGCGATCTCCTGCGCCCGCAGGTGCTTCTTGACGGTGATCGGGTAGTAAGTGCCGCCCTTGACGGTCGGATCGTTGGCGACGATCACGCACTCGCGGCCCGCCACGCGCCCGATGCCGGTGATGATGCCGGCGCAGGCGATATCGCCGCCGTACATGCCATGGGCGGCGAGCTGCGAGAGCTCGAGGAAGGGGCCGCCGGTATCGAGCAGCATGCGGATGCGCTCGCGCGCGGTGAGCTTGCCGGCGGCCCTGTGCTTGTCCGTGGCCGCCTGCGAGCCGCCCCGGGCGGCGCGCTCGACCTCGCGGCGCAGCGCCTCGCTCAAGGAGCGCATCGTGGCCTCGTTGTCGCGGTATTCGGCGCTGTTGCGATCGACCCGGGTACTGATGGACGGCATGACCACTTGCCACGGTCTAGAAATTGTCCGACAATCATACGATTCTACGTCAGGGAAAGGCAAGGCCCATGAGCACACTCGACTGCATCGACAGCGACTTCGGGCTGGGCGCCGAGCTCGAGGAGATCCGCCAGCAGGTGCGGCGCTTCGCCGCCGCGGAGATCGCGCCACGGGCGGCGGAGATCGACCGCAGCAACGAGTTTCCGCGCGACCTGTGGCCGAAACTCGGCGCCCAGGGACTGCTTGGCATCACGGTGGCCGAGCGCTACGGCGGTGCCGGCCTCGGCTACCTCGCCCATGTCATCGTCATGGAGGAGATCTCGCGCGCCTCGGGCGCCGTGGGCCTCTCCTACGGGGCGCATTCCAACCTGTGCGTGAACCAGCTGCGCCTCAACGGCAACGACGCGCAGCGTGCGCGCTACCTGCCGAAGCTCGTCTCCGGCGAGCACGTCGGCGCACTTGCCATGTCGGAGCCCGGGGCGGGCTCCGACGTCGTGTCGATGCAGCTGCGCGCCGAGCGGCGCGGCGACGGCTACCTGCTCAACGGCCGCAAGATGTGGATCACCAACGGTCCGGACGCGGATGTGTTCCTGGTGTACGCCAAGACCGACCCGGCGGCGGCTGCGCGCGGCATCAGCACCTTCATCGTCGAGCGCGGCACGCGCGGCTTCAGTACCGCGCAGAAGCTCGACAAGCTCGGCATGCGCGGCTCGGGCACCTGCGAGCTGGTGTTCGACGACTGCCGCGTGCCGGCGCAGAACCTGGTGGGTGCGGAGAACGCCGGCGTGCGGGTGCTGATGAGCGGACTCGACTACGAGCGCGTGGTGCTCGCCGGCGGCTCCCTCGGACTGATGGCCGCCGCGCTCGACCTGGTGCTGCCCTACATCCGCGAGCGGCGCCAGTTCGGCCAGCCGGTCGGCACCTTCGAGCTGATGCAGGGCAAGATCGCCGACATGTACGCCGCGCTCAACGCCGCGCGCGCCTACGTGTATGCGGTGGCGCGCGCCTGTGATGCGCGCACCGCGCGGCGGCGCGACGCGGCGAGCTGCATCCTGTTCGCCGCCGAGCGGGCCACGCACGCCGCGCTCGATGCCATCCAGGCGCTCGGCGGCAACGGCTACATCAACGACTACGCCGCCGGGAGGATCCTGCGCGATGCCAAGCTCTACGAGATCGGCGCCGGCACGCAGGAGATCCGCCGCATGCTGATCGGGCGCGAGCTGTTCGAGGCCGCGGCGTGAGCGTCGAGTTCGCGCCGCTGACCCTCGAGCCCGCCTACCGCAAGGTCGCGGCCGCCATCGGCGCGCGCATCCTCAGCCGGGCGCTCGTCGAAGGCGAGCGGCTGCCGCCGGAGACCGAGCTCGCGCGCCAGTTCAGGGTCAACCGCTCGACGGTGCGTGAGGCGCTGCGCGAGCTCGAGAGTCGCGGGCTGGTGCAGCGCCGCGCGGGCTCGAAGCTCATGTCGGTGAGCCGCCCGCAGCAGGGCACGGTCGCCGCCGGAGTGAGCCATGCGCTCATGCTGCACGACGTCACGGTGCGCGATCTCTGGGAGGCGCTCACCATTCTCGAGCCGCCGATCGCGGCCGGCGCCGCACGGCGCCGCACGGACGCGGACCTCAAGTGCGTGAGCGCGGCGGTCGAGGCGTTCGCCGCCGCGCGCGGCGACACCGAACAGGCGGTGCAGCTGAGCGCCGCGGTGTTCCGCTGCCTGGGTGAGGCGACCCACAACCCGGTGCTGGGCCTGGCGCACGAGCCGCTGCTGCGGCTCCTCGGGCCGTCGTTGCGTATCATGATCGACGAGGTGCCGCAGGCGCGGGCGCGCATTGCCACCGCGCACCGCCGGCTGCTCGATGCGCTGCTGGCGCGCGATGCCGACGCGGCGCAACAGTGGATGGCACGCCACATCCGCGACTTCAGGAAAGGCTACGAGATCGCGGGCATCGACCTCGAGCGGCGCGTGACGGGCGTCACAGACCCGAGCGCCAACCCCGCGTCCTGACCGCCGCCGGCCACCTGCCGCTTGATGCGGCCGGCGGCGCCCCAAGGTCAGGGGGCGAAGGGCCGGCACGGCGTGCCAAGCCCTTCACACCGTTGCCTTATGACAGCGGGTATGCTTCGCCCGCGCTTGCTGGCAACACGGGAGTCATCCGATGGTCGGACTGCTGGTTGTGCTGTTTCTGTTCCTGGCGCTGGTCGGCTACCTCATCGGCACCTATAACGGCCTGGTGCAGGTGCGCGCGGCGGTCAAGCTCGCGTGGTCCAACATCGACGTGCTGCTCGTGCAGCGCCACGACGAGCTGCCAAAGCTCGTCGAGGTCTGCAAGCAGTACATGCAGTACGAGCCGGGGACGCTCGAGCGCGTGATGCGTGCACGGGCGGGCGTGGACGCGGCGCGCAGCTCCGGTAACGTCGCTTCCCTCGGGCCCGCCGAGCGCGAGCTGCGCGCGGGACTCACCGGGCTCTACGCCGTCGCGGAGAACTATCCCGACCTCAAGGCGAGCGAGCCGTTCCGCCATCTGCAGGAGCGCATCAGCGGCCTCGAGACCGCGATCGCCGACCGGCGCGAGGTGTACAACGACGCGGTCAACACCAACAACGTGCGCATCTCGAGCTTTCCCGGGAATTTCGTCGCCGGCCTGGGCAACTTCCCCGAGGCGCAGCTGCTGCACTTCCAGTCCGACGAGAAGGCGGACGTCGACCTGAAGGCAGCGTTCTCGAGCTGATCGGCCTGCAGCGACGCTCGCGCCTTTCGCGACCGGCGGGCGCCGCGCATCTGACGCTATGCCGCTGACCGTCCAGACCGTGCAACACTTCGAGATCCTCGCGGCGGTCGCCGGTGCGGTGGCGCTCTTTGCGCTCTATCGGTTCTTCGCCCTCTTGCGCAGCGACCGGGCGGTCGCCGATACCCCGCTCGTGCACCTGCGCTCTGCCGCGCAGGGGTACGTGAAGGTCGTGGGCGAGTCGCGGCCGCCCGGTGCTGCGCCGACCGCGGCGCCGCTCTCCGGCCGGCCGTGTGTCTGGTGGGACTTTCAGGTCGCCGAGGAGCATCGCGACGCCCGGGGCCGCAAGTACTGGAACACGGTCGAGCGCGCGACCAGTGTCGAGCCGTTCGTGCTCGCCGACCAGGACGCGCAGTGCCTCGTCGGACCGGTACACGCCGAAGTGACGCCGACCCTGCGCAACGTGTGGTACGGCGAGGCATCGCGCCCGCTGGGACCGCCGCCGCTCGCGAGCACCGCTCTCCTCTCTTCCGGCCCGTACCGCTACACCGAGCGGCTGCTCGGCGTCGGGGCGCAGCTCTGCGTCCTCGGCGAGCTCCGCTCGCACTCCGAGACCGGTGATATCAGCGCCGCCACCGCCGCCAGGCTGCATGAATGGAAGCAGGACCAGAAGACGCTGCTCGCGCGCTTCGACGCCGACCATGACGGTGTGCTCAATGCCACCGAATGGGAGGCGGCGCGCGCCGCGGCGGCGAGGGAATGCGAGGCGCAGAACCTGAGCGCCGACATCGCCCGCGTCAGCGTCATCTCCGAGCCCACCGACGGCCGGCCGTTCCTGATCGCAGCCTTGAGCCCCGAGCAGCTCGAGCGGCGCGAGCGGCACCGCGCCTGGCTCTACTTCGGGTTCGGCCTGCTCTGCGTGCTGGCGTGCGCGTGGGCGCTGACCCACGTGCTCTGATAACAGCCGCTTCTGAAACCATAGCCCCAAAGTCGGAGGCGCGCGCGCGGCGCACGCTAAGCTCGTATACGGACGTCCCGTATGCGGGCATCGTGCCCACGGCAGGGGTGAGGATCTTGGCGACGATCGGCACCGAGCGGGTGCTCGCGGTCCGGCACTGGACCGACACGCAATTCAGCTTCAGCACCACGCGCGATCGCGGTCTGCGCTTCGAGAACGGCCAGTTCGTGATGCTCGGCCTCGCGCTCGCCGAGCGGCGCGTGCTGCGCGCTTACAGCATCGCGAGCGCCAACCACGAGGAGCACCTGGAGTTTCTCAGCATCAAGGTGCCGGACGGACCGCTGACCTCGCGGCTGCAGCACCTCGTCGCGGGGGATGAAGTGCTGGTGAGCCGCAAGCCCACCGGGACGCTGCTGCTCGATGACCTCAGGCCCGGGCGGCGGCTCTACCTGCTGTGCACCGGCACGGGCGCCGCACCCTTCCTCAGCCTGATCAGCGACCCGGAGATCTACGCACGCTTTGCCGAGGTGGTCCTCGTGCACGGGGTGCGCTGGGCGCGCGAGAGCGCCGTG
>JASHTN010000341.1 GCA_030040525.1 Gammaproteobacteria bacterium
CCTACATCGTCAAGCGCGGCGAAGCCTACATGAGCAAGGAGCAGCTCGACCACTTCCGCAACATTCTCAACGGCTGGAAGCGCGACCTCATGATGGAGGTCGACCGCACCGTCTCGCACATGAAGGACGAGGCGGCGAATTTCCCCGATCCCAACGACCGCGCCACGCAGGAAGAGGAGTTCAGCCTCGAGCTGCGCACGCGCGACCGCGAACGCAAGCTGATCCGCAAGATCGACGACGCGCTCAAGCGCATCGACGACGGCTCGTACGGCTATTGCCTCGAGACCGGGGAAGAGATCGGGATCAAGCGCCTCGAGGCGCGTCCGGTCGCCACCCTGAGCATCGAGGCGCAGGAGCGCCGCGAGCGGCGCGAACGCCAGTACGGCGACCGCGACGACCGCTATCGGTAAAGCGCCATACACAGGGCGCTTCGCGCCCTCACCGACCGGCGCACTGCACCTCGGCTCCCTGGTCGCCGCCGTCGGCAGCTACCTCGATGCACGCGCGCACGGCGGCCGCTGGCTGCTGCGCATGGAGGATCTCGACGCGGGGCGCGTGGTCGCCGGCTGCAGCGAGGCGATGCTGCGCACGCTCGAGACCTTCGGCCTGACCTGGGATGGGGCGGTCGAGTATCAGAGCGCGCGCACGCAGCACTACGCCGAGGCGCTCGCCGCGTTGCGCGGGCGCGGGCTCACCTTCGAGTGCAGCTGCAGCCGCAGCGACCTGCGGCCGGGCCGGGCCTACCCCGGCACCTGCCGCGCAGGTCCCCGCCACCGCGGGCCGACCGCGACGCGCTTCCGGGTCGCAGACGCGAGCGTCTCGTTCGAGGACCGCGTGCAGGGACGCTGCCGCTTCGAGCTCTCGAGTCTCGGTGATGTGCTCATCCGCCGCCGCGACGGCGGCTTCGCGTACCAGCTTGCGGTCGTCGTGGACGATGCGCTCCAGGGGGTTTCCGATGTCGTGCGGGGCGCGGACCTCCTCGACAACACGCCCTGGCAGATCCAGCTGCAGGAGGCGCTCGGGCTGCCCACACCCCGGTACGCCCATCTGCCGGTGGTTCTCGAGCCGCGGCAGGGCAAGCTCTCCAAGTCACGTGGCGCCCTGGCGCTCGACCCGGAGTCGGCCAGCCGCCAGCTCTATCAGGCACTTACGCTCCTGCGACAGATGCCTCCGGCTACGCTCAAGTCAGAGCCCACAACGACCGTGCTCGAATGGGGCCTCCGGCACTGGAATCTGGATCGATTCCAGGGTCTGAAGGAGGTCACGCCGAGGGGCTGAAAGGCCGCGCGGCAGGTGCCGACGAACCTGTCCGTTGGATGTTGGGTTCCAACTGCCGTTGTACTAAGGTAAGCCGCTGGGAGGGTCCCCGTTGACGCCCGGGCACTATGGAAGGTGCGCAATCCATAGTGAGGGACGTGCGATGAGCGAGCCGCGCACCATAAAGAAGTATCCCAACCGGCGGTTGTACGACACGGTGGAGAGCCGTTACATCACGCTTGCGGACATCCGCCGCCTGGTGATCGAGCAGATCGATTTCGTGGTGGTCGACAAGAAGTCGCAGGGCGACATCACCCGCTCGATCCTGCTGCAGGTGATCGCCGAGCAGGAGCACGGCGACGAGCCGCTGATGAGCCGGGATTTCCTCTCGCAGGTGATCCGCTCCTACGGAGTCGCCTCGCGCGGTATTGTCGGCGATCGCCTCGAGCAGAGCCTGCGGGGACTGGCCGCACCGCTGCCGCAGCGCGGCCCGTCACAGAGCTGAAACACGCCGCGCGTGCGCTCGCCGGGCGGCGCCTCAGGCGGCGTCGACGTCGCGCATCGACAGGCGGATGCGTCCCTGGCGATCGACCTCGAGAACCTTCACCCGGATCACATCGCCCTCCTTCAGCTTGTCGCTGACGCGCTCGACGCGCTCGTTGGAGATCTGCGAGATGTGCACCAGGCCGTCGCGTCCCGGCAGAATGGTGACGAAGGCGCCGAAGTCCATGAGCCGCGCGACCTTGCCCTCGTAGATGCGCCCGACCTCGACGTCGGTGGTGATCAGCTCGATGCGCCGCTGCGCCTCGCGCCCGGCGGTGCCCAACACCGAGGCGATCTTGACGGTGCCGTCGCTCTCGATGTCGATGGTGGTGCCGGTCTCCTCGGTAATCTGCCGGATGACCGCTCCGCCCTTGCCGATCACGTCGCGGATCTTCTCCGGGTCGATCTTGAGGGTGATGATCGACGGCGCCCACTCCGACATCTTCTCGCGCGGCGCCCGGATCACGCGATTCATCTCCGCGAGGATGTGCAGGCGGCCGTCGCGCGCCTGCTCGAGCGCGACCTTCATGATCTCGGGAGTCACGCCCTCCACCTTGATGTCCATCTGCAGCGCGGTCACCCCGTCCTTGGTGCCGGCGACCTTGAAGTCCATGTCGCCGAGGTGATCCTCGTCACCGAGAATGTCGGTGAGCACGCGGTAGCGTCCGCCCTCGAGCACCAGTCCCATCGCCACCCCGGCCACCGGCGCCTTGATCGGCACGCCGGCGTCCATGAGCGAGAGCGAGGTGCCGCAGACGCTCGCCATCGATGAAGAGCCGTTCGACTCGAGGATCTCCGACACCACGCGGATCACGTACGGAAAGGTGGTCATGTCGGGCATCACCGCGCTGACGCCGCGACGCGCGAGATTGCCGTGACCGATCTCGCGGCGCTTCGGCGAGCCCATCATCCCGGTCTCGCCCACGGAGAACGGCGGGAAGTTGTAGTGCAGCATGAACGGCTCGCGCCGTTCGCCCTCGAGCGCATCGATGATCTGCGCATCGCGCGTCGTGCCGAGCGTCGTCAGCACCAGCGCCTGCGTCTCGCCACGCGTGAACAGCGCCGAGCCGTGGGTGCGCGCCAGCACACCGACCTTGACGGTGATCGGGCGCACGGTGCGGGTGTCGCGGCCGTCGATGCGCGGCTCGCCGTTGAGGATGCGCTGGCGGACGATGTTGCTCTCGAGCTTGAACAGTACGGTCTCGACCGCATCCTTGGTCCACTTGGGCTGCTCGCCGCCGGCGAGCGTCGCCAGCGTCTGCGCCTTGATCTCCGTGAGGCGCGCGTGCCGCTGCTGCTTCTCGGTGATGCTGTAGGCCTGCGCCAGTGCCGCCTGCGCGTGCAGGCTCACCGCGCTCGTCAGCTGCGGGTCCTCCGCAGGCGGCTGCCACGTCCAGCGCGGCTTGCCGGCCTCGGCCGCGAGCTCCTTGATGGCACGAATCGCGACCTGCATCTGCTCGTGGCCGAACACCACCGCGCCCAGCATCACGTCCTCGGGCAGCCCCTTGGCCTCCGACTCGACCATCAGCACGGCGTGCTCGGTGCCCGCTACCACGAGGTGCAGCTGCGACTCGGCGAGCTGCTTCGCGGTGGGATTGAGCAGATAGCGGCCGTCCTTCCAGCCGACGCGGCTCGCGCCGATCGGACCCTTGAAGGGGATGCCCGAGAGCGCCAGCGCCGCGGAGGCACCCAGGAGCGCGGGGATGTCCGCATCGATGTCCGGGTCCATCGACAGCACGGTCGCGACCACCTGAACGTCGTTGTAGAAACCGTCGGGGAACAGCGGCCGGATTGGCCGGTCGATGAGTCGCGAGGTCAGCGTCTCCTTCTCGGTGGGACGGCCCTCGCGCTTGAAGAACCCGCCCGGGATGCGCCCGGCCGCGTAGGTCTTCTCGACGTAGTTGACCGTGAGCGGGAGGAAGTCCCGTCCCGGGTTCGCGGTCTGCTGCGCGCAGGCGGTGACCAGTACCACGGTGTCACCCATGGAGACGCGCACTGCGCCTTCGGCCTGGCGGGCCATCTCGCCCGTCTCGATGGTAATCGGATGCGGGCCGTAGGAAAACGACTTGCTGACGACGCTCAAAGCTTCAATCCTCGAAAGTGAAAAGGTTCAGGCACACAAAACAAAGGCCGCGCATTCGGCGGCGGCCTTTGGTTCTCAGCGGCGCAGTCCCAGTCGCTCGACGAGCTCGTGGTACTGCTGCGGTCGGGTGGCTCTGAGGTAATCGAGGAGCTTGCGGCGCTGGTTGACGAGCTTGACGAGTCCGCGGCGTGAGGCATGGTCGCGCTTGTGCGCGGCGAAATGCTCGCCGAGGTCGTTGATGCGCTCCGAGAGCAGCGCGACCTGAACCTCGGGAGAGCCGGTATCGCCCGGCCCGCGGCGGAACTGGGCGAGGATGCCGCCCTTCTTCTCGCTGGTTAGAGCCATTGCAGGATGAATCCTAACTACCTGGTATATAAGAGCCTTTTGGTAAGCCGCGCATTGTACCCGTGCGGGCGGCGCACTCACAAGCTTGAAGGGCTGTCGGACGAGGTGCGGCGCCGGCGGCCGTGGCGCGAGCCGGCACGGAAACCAGGACCGAAAACGGCGTGTAGCCCGGATCGCTCTCCGGCACGTTTAAGCCGTTGGGAAGCTCTCGGCGGCTCCCTTGCAGGGGGGCGGGCGCGGGCATAGTCTCCGAAACTGAGGTGATGCATATGCGCAAGTCACTGACCCTGGGCGCCGGACTGCTCCTGACCCTGGCGGCCTGCGCGACGCCACCGCCCCCTAAGCCGGTGGCGCAGGCGGCGAAGGCGCAGGTCGGGTGCGTGCCGGATACCGCGACGCGTCTTCCGGTGAAGGGCAGCGAGTGCGCCGGGTTCGGCCTCAGCTTCTCCAAGCAGCAGCTCGACAGCACCGGCCAGCCTTACGCCGACCAGGAGCTGCGCATGATGGATCCGGCGATCACGGGGCGCTGAGTCCTCCCGCGGCTCGCGAGGCAGAGGTGTTGACAAAGGCGCTCCCGGCGCTCGCGTGCGCCGCGCTCACGTTGCTGGGCTGTGCGACGCCGCCGCCGCGGCAGATGCAGCCGGTGACGACAGCGGACAAGCCGCCGGCCGGTTGCGTGGCGCAGACCGCTACCCAAGTTCCGGTGAAGGACAACGCGTGCGCCGGCTTCGGCTCGACCTACACGCAGAAGGACCTCCTCAGTACCGGACAGACCTACCCGAGTCAGGCGCTGCGCACGCTCGACCCCTCGGTCACACTGGAGGGACGTTGAGAGCGTTGCTCCTGACGGTCGCGTGCGCCGCGCTGTGCCTCGCGGCCTGTGCCAGCACCCCGCGGCCCCAGGCGGGCGCGCCGTCTGCCGCGCGGCAGGCCGTGGCGGGCGAGCAATGCACGCCCCGGAACCAGGCACCGCTCGCCGACGGCTCCAGAGAGTGCGGCACCAACGGCCGTGTCTACGACGGAGATGAGCTGCGCAGCACCGGCGCGCAGCACGTCGGGGATGCGCTCACGCAGGTCGATACCGGGCTCACCCCGGTCCGCTGACCGCCCGGGGATGTCAGCCCCGGCGCACGGCAGCCCCGCGTCCGTCAGCGTCGCATACCTCAGCCGTTGAGCAGTCGCCGCGGGCGCACGGCCCCGGAGCTGTCCGCGGTGCCGATGCCGAGAAAATTTCCCGCTGCGTCGTAGAGCCGCATGCGCCCCTCGGCGCCTGGCGCCGCGCGCACCGCCTGACCGTGCCGCAGGCGCGCTGCATCGCGCTCGGCAACGCGCAGCGCCGGCAGATGCCTGAGCGGCCAGTCGACCGGCAGCAGCGGCGGCAGGCGGCCGCTGCCGGCGGCGAGCTCGAGTGACTCGAGCGTGTGCATCGCCTCGCCCGCGAACGGCTCGACGAACAGGCGGCGCAGCGCCGTGACGTGCCCGCAGGTTCCGAGCCTCGCCGCCAGGTCCTCGGCCAGCACGCGGATGTAGGTTCCCTTCGAGCAGCAGGCTTCGAGCTCGAGGTTTGCGCCATCGAGCCTCGCGAGGCTGAGCTCAAAGATCTCCACGGCGCGCGGCGCCCGCTCGACCGTGACGCCGGCGCGCGCCAGGCGATAGAGCGGCTCGCCGGCACGCTTGAGCGCGGAGAACATCGGCGGCGTCTGCAGCGATTCGCCGAGGAAGCTCTGCAGCAGCGCCTCGATGCCCGGGCGTGTCAGCTCAGGCACCGCGGCCGTGGCGGTGACCGCCCCTTCCGCATCGCCGGTGGCGGTGCCGACGCCCAGGCGCACCGTGAAGCGATAGTGCTTGCGGCCGGAGAGGATGTCGGCTGCGACCTTGGTCGCTTCCCCCAGGCAGATCGGCAGCATGCCGGTGGCGAGCGGGTCGAGGCTGCCGACGTGCCCGGCCTTGACGCCGCTCCACAGCCGGCGCACCTGCTGCAGAGCCGCGTTCGACGAAAGGCCGCGCGGCTTGTCGAGCAGCAGGATTCCACTCACCACGGGCCGGAGTGTTCAGCGCTGCGGATCGGGGGTCGCGGTGCCGGCGGCTGCGGCGCTGTCCGCAGGCGGACCCGCGGCCGGTGCGGCCGGCTCCTCGGGTGCGTGGCCGGCACGATCGGCCGCGACCGCCCGGTCGATGAGGCTCGTCAGCCGCGCAGCGCCCGCGATGCCGTCGTCGAACACGAAGCTGAGCCTTGGGGCGTACCGCAGCGACAGGCGCCGGCCGAGCTCGCCGCGCAGGAAGCTCGCGGCGTGGGTGAGCGCGCTGCGCACACGCTCGGGCGGCACGCGCGAGGCGAACGGCGTGAAGTAGACGCGCGCCGTGCCCATGTCGGGCGCGACGCTCACCGCGGTGATGGTGACGTTGCCGACGCGCGGGTCCTTGACCTCGCGCGCGATCAGGCCGGCCAGCACGCGCTGGATCTCGGACTCGATGCGGCGGTGACGGGCCTCGCTCATGACAGCTCGCTCACGACAGCGAGCGGGCCACCTCGACGCGCGCAAAGCACTCGATCTGGTCGTTGACACGCACGTCCTGGTAGTTCCTGACGCCGATGCCGCACTCGGTGCCGGCGCGCACCTCGCTGACGTCGTCCTTGAAGCGCCGCAGCGATTCGAGCGCGCCCTCGAAAATGACCACGTCGTCGCGCAGCACGCGGATCGGGTTATTGCGCCGCACGAACCCCTCGACCACCAGGCACCCGGCCACGACGCCGAACTTGCTCGAGCGGAATACCTCGCGTACCTGCGCGACGCCGACGATCTGCTCCTTGATCTCCGGCTGCAGCATCCCGGTCATCATCTGCTTCACGTCGTCGATGGCCTCGTAGATGATGCTGTAGTAGCGCACCTCGACCCCGGTTTCCTTGACCGCCTCGCGCGCGCCGGCGTCGGCGCGCACGTTGAAGCCGATGATCAGCGCCTTGGAGGCGGCCGCGAGCTGCACGTCGGACACGGTGATGCCGCCCAGGCCTGTCGCGATCACCTTGACCTGCACCTCCTCGGTCGAGAGCTTCGAGAGCGCCTCCTGCAGCGCCTCGGCGCTGCCCTGCACGTCCGCCTTGATGAGCACCGCCACCACGCCCGCCTTGGCCTCGCCGAGCTGCGAGAAGACGTCCTCCGGCCGGGTCGTCTGGCGGGCGAGCTTCACGTCGCGGAACTTGCCCTGCCGGTACAGCGCCACCTCGCGCGCCTTGCGCTCGCTCTCGGCCGCGAGGATCTCGTCCCCGGCATTCGGCGCCGCGGACAGCCCCAGCACGACCACCGGCATGGACGGCGGCGCCTCCTGCACCTGTGTGCCGCTCTCGTCGAACATCGCGCGCACGCGCCCGAACTCGGAGCCCGCGATGATCGGATCGCCGACGTGCAGCGTGCCCTTCTTGACCAGCACGGTCGCGACCGCGCCGCGACCCTTCTCGATCGAGGACTCGATCACCACGCCGGAGGCAAGCCCGGTCACCGGTGCGCGCAGCTCGAGCACCTCGGCCTGCAGCAGGATCGCCTCGAGCAGCTGATCGACCCCCTGGCCGGTACGGGCCGAGACCGGCACGAAGATGGTCTGGCCGCCCCACTCTTCCGAGATCACCTCCTGCTTGGCGAGCTCGGTGCGCACCCGGTCCGGATCGGCGTCGCTCTTGTCCATCTTGTTGATCGCCACGACGATCGGCACGCTCGCCGCGCGCGCATGCTGGATCGCCTCGATGGTCTGCGGCATGACGCCGTCGTCGGCCGCGACCACCAGCACCACGACGTCTGTCGCCTTCGCGCCCCGCGCGCGCATCGCGGTGAAAGCCGCGTGCCCCGGGGTGTCGAGGAAGGTGATGACCCCCTTCGGCGTCTCGACGTGGTAGGCACCGATGTGCTGGGTGATGCCACCCGCCTCGCCGGCGGCCACCTTGGTACGCCGGATGTAGTCGAGGAGCGAGGTCTTGCCGTGATCGACGTGGCCCATGACCGTGACCACCGGCGGACGCGGCTGCAGGTCGGCCTCCGCCTGCGCACCCTGCAGGTTCGCCTCGATCTGATTCTCCTTGAGGACCTTGGGCGTGTGGCCCATCTCCTCGACCACCAGCACCGCGGTGTCCTGATCGATGGGCTGGTTGATGGTGACCATCACGCCCATGTTCATCAGCACCTTGATGACCTCGGTCGCCTTGACCGCCATTTTCTGGGCGAGCTCG
>JASHTN010000342.1 GCA_030040525.1 Gammaproteobacteria bacterium
TCGCTGTCGTTGCGCACGGTCCAGAACGTGCCGCCGTACTCCGCCTGGCAGCTCTCGCCGGCGCCGAGTGGGACCTGGAGCGTGATCAGGCCGCCCTTGGGGCCGGTGTCGACCGGCGGCAGCGTGGCGTGGAACCTGCGGTAGATGCGGCTGCGAAAGCCCACCATAGAGACGATCGCGAGGACCGCGAAGAGCGCCCACTGCAGCCACTGGGCGAGCGGTGCGGCAGCCGTCACCACCCCCACCAGTATCGCGGCGCTGCCGACGAACACGAGGTAAAACTGCGCGTTGACGACGGCCAGCTCGGCCCCGAGGAGTATTGCCCCGGCGATTACCCAGCCCCACCAGGTCATCCGGCCCCCCTTTGACGCGTGGCACGCGGCTGCGCGTCGGTGCAGTGCGCAAATTATAGCGATTTGCGTTTGCGGGAGTCTGCCGCGCGAAATGTGACAAACACGCTGCATTTGCCTCTCGATCCATCGGCGGGGATCTGCTGCGATCGTCGCCTGGATTGCCTGCATGCCGACCGAGCCCGATGCCTCCGTGAGACGACCGACCGGCCTGTTCGCGGCGGCGCGCGAGAGGATGCGCACGCGCCACTTTGCGCTGCGAACCGAGCAGGCATACCTGCATTGGCTGCGCCGCTTCGTCGCCTTTCACCAGCCGAAGCATCCACGCGAGCTCGGTGCGCCGCATGTCGAGCAGTTCCTGACGCATCTCGCGGTGCAGCGCAAGGTGTCCGCGGCCACGCAGAACCAGGCGCTGCAGGCGCTGCTGTTCCTCTACCGGCACGTGCTTGGGACCGAGCTGCCGTGGCTGGACGGCATCACGCGCGCCTCGCAACCGAAGCGCCTGCCGGTGGTGCTGACGCGCGAGGAGGTGCAGGCGCTCCTGGTGGAGCTGCGGGGCACGGCGTGGCTGGTCGCGAGCCTGCTCTATGGCAGCGGGCTGCGGCTCTCGGAGGGGCTGCGGCTGCGGGTCAAGGATCTCGCGCTCGAGCGCGGCGAGCTCATCGTGCGCGAGCCAAAAGGCGGTAAGGACCGTGTCACGATGCTCCCCGAGGCGCTCGCCACGCCGCTGCGCGCGCATCTCTCGCGGCTGCGCGCCTGGTTCGAAGCGGAGCGGCGGCGGGGGCGGCCGGGGGTCTCGCTACCCTTTGCGCTCGCGCGCAAGTTTCCGGACGCCGGCGCGCAATGGGGCTGGCAGTACCTCTTTCCTGCCGCGGGCCTCTGCCGCGACCCCTACTCGGGGCGGCCGGTGCGGCATCACCTGCACGAGAAGGTGATCCAGCGCGCCCTCCAGGACGCGGTGCGCAGGGCCGGGCTCAGCCGCCCGGCGAGCTGCCACACGCTCCGGCACTGTTTCGCCACGCATCTCCTCGAGGACGGGTACGACATCCGCACGGTGCAGGAGCTGCTCGGGCACTCGGACTTGAAGACCACCATGATCTACACGCATGTCATGGGCAAGGGCGCGCGTGGCGTGCGCAGTCCGCTTGACCGCCGCGGGCCGGATCGCGAATCGCGGCAACGCATGAGTGAAACCGACTAGATTGGCGTCGAGCCGGCCGACGCAGCTGCCGCACGCACGGTGTCCGCCGCCCGGTATATGGACGCGAGCGTGGCCGATCGTGTATCGCGCGGCAATGCCGCGGCGAGTGCCTGCGCGAACAAGGCGGATTCCGCACCGCAGAGGCGTGCAAGCAAGCGCTCGGCTTCTGTCCGCTCGAGCGCCCGGAAGCGCAGGCTGGCAAAGCACCGGCCGGGGCGCAGCAGTGCGTCGTCAATGTCAGTCACGTTAGGCAGGTTCGTGGTGAACAGTATCTTGCGTCCCTGCGCGCGAACCACGCCGTCGGCCACAGCCAGAAATCGGTGCAGGTGCAGATTGCCATTCGCGCGCGAATCCAGAATGTGATCCGCGTCCTCGATCACGAAAGCGTCGTGACTTCCGGTCACAAACTCGACAAAGATCTCGTCGTTCTCGAGCGCGCGCGTCTCGGCCGTGTAGAGCACCTTGGCGCTGTCGCCCTTGCGTCGCGAGACCGCGGCCAACACGGCACGCACGAACCGCGTCTTGCCGGTCCCCGGCGGACCCTGAAGGACGAGAACCGTTTCGCGAGCTGCCAGATAGCGTTCGATGAAGCTCTCGACCGACTCTGCGAGTGCGGGGTAGGCCTCATCCAGGGGCGCGGGGTCGGCCAGCTCCTCGAACGCGGCACTGGTTAGCCCCATTTCGCTGGACGTGAAGTGCCAGTCGATCGTGAACGTCTCCTCCCTCAGGCGCTGATCGCCGACGACAGCCAGCAGCCGCTCACGGACTGACGCCAGCGACGGCATGTTCTCGGCCCAGATGGCGAAGGTCATCGAGGTGTACTCGGTCTTCCGGCGTCCGCGCGCGCTGACGAGCACGCCGGGTCCGTCGAGCACCAGCGACCCTTCTCCCAGACGGTGTGCCCCGAGACCCGCGCGCTGGGCCAGATCGTCAAACAACTCGTCGAGCGGCCGGCGTGCTGCGGCGCGCACCAGCCGATACACGGGGTAGCGCGTGGCGTTGATATCGAACGCCCGCAGACTACGCAGCGCCAGAAGTACGTTCCCGATCTCTGCGGGATCGGCCCGCAGCGATACCCGGAACGGCAGGCGGTCCCGGGGTCGCACGCCGACCGCGTCCTCACTCTGCGCTTCGTGCGGAAATTCGAATTCGACTGTGTCCATCGCTGTACGCAGGCAGCAAAAAGCCCCTGGGAATCTCTCCGCCAGGGGCCCGATGCATCACACCGGCCGCGAAGGACCCGCCTGGCTCGAAGCCCGTGCTTCGAGCCCGGGGCTCGAAGCGTTCTAACTCAGATCACGCCAACATATTCGGCGCATCGGCCCTGCGGCCATTGGGGTCTCCGGTTCAATGCTCGCCGACGAGACGGCAGGAGGGCCGCGTAGGATACGTCCTGACGCTCTGCTGTCAAGGCCTGGGATCCGCGCGCCCTTGGGCTCGCGGAGGCATAGGGTTGCGGTATGCGATAATCCGCGCCATGCCGACGCTCAAGCCAGAGACGCCGGGGCATCGCGCCGCAGCGGCGCCGGGTGCCCAGCCGCTCAGCCTCGCCTTCTGCGGCCTGCCCTTCTCATCGCCGATCGTGCTCCTCTCCGGCTGCGTCGGCTTCGGCGAGGAATACACGCGCATCGAGGGGTTCTCCAACCGCGATGCCGGCGCCATCGTTCTCAAGGGCACGACCGGCAAGCCACGGCTCGGCAACCCGCCGCACCGCGTGTACGAGACGCCGGCCGGCATGCTGAATGCCATCGGGCTGCAGAACCCCGGTGTCGATCACGTGGTGCACGAGATTCTGCCGCAGCTCGACTTCAGCGAGACGCGCTTCATCGCCAACGTCTGCGGCTCGACCATCGAGGAGTACGTCGAGGTCACGCGGCGCTTCGATGAGTCGCCGATTGACGCCGTCGAGATCAACATCTCCTGCCCGAACGTCAGGGAGGGCGGCGTCGCCTTCGGCAACTATCCCGACATGTCCGCGCAGGTGATCGCCGCCTGCCGCCGCGTGACGGCTAAGCCGCTGATCGCCAAGCTCTCGCCCAACCAGACCGACATCCGCGAGAACGCGCGCCGCTGCATCGAGGCCGGCGCCGATGCGCTCGCGGTCATCAACACCATCATGGGCATGGCGATCGACGTGCGCACGCGCCGCCCGGTGATCGGCAATGTACAGGGGGGGCTGTCGGGGCCGGCCATCAAGCCGATCGCGCTCCTCAAGGTGCACCAGGTCTACGAGGTGGCCCGTCCGCACAAGGTGCCGATCATCGGCCAGGGCGGTATCACGAGCGCTGCCGATGCGCTCGAGTTCCTCATCGCCGGTGCCACCGCGGTCGGAATCGGCACGGCGCTCTTTTACGATCCCATGATCTGCAAGCGCGTCAACGAAGGCATCGCGGAGTACCTGCGCGGGCAGGGTCTCGTGAGCGTCGGCGAGCTGGTCGGCACGCTCGCCACCCGCAGCGACACGCTCGACTGCGCGGTGTCGGGCTGAGCGCTGCTCAACGAGGGGGACGCACATGACGAGAGCATTCGGATGGAGCGTGCTGGCTGCGATCCCGGCGGCGGCGCTTGCAGGCTGCATCGTGCAGCCGCCCTATGCGCCCGCGCCCGCCGCCGTGGCGCCAGCCGAGGCGGCACCGGTCGCGGAGACTGCAGAGCAGGCACCGGAGCCGCCGCCGCCGCTGCCCGACTACGACCAGCCGCCGTGCCCGGAGGAGGGCTACATCTGGGCGCCGGGCGTATGGCGCTGGGGCCCGGAGGGCTACTTCTGGGTGCCGGGCACCTGGGTAGCGCCGCCGCGGCCGGGGGTGCTGTGGACGCCCGGCTACTGGGCGCTCGCGGCCGGCGTGTACGTGTTCCATCCCGGTTACTGGGGCCCGCACGTCGGCTACTACGGCGGCATCAACTACGGCGGCGGCTACGGCGGCAACGGCTACATGGGCGGGCGCTGGGTGAACAGCCGCTTCGAGTACAACACCGCGGTCAGCAACGTGAACGTCACTACCGTGCATAACACCTACGTCGACCGCACCGTGATCAACAACGTCACCGTGAACAACACCAACATCACGCGCGTGAGCTACGCGGGCGGTGCGGGTACGCGGGTGCAGCCGACGGCGGAGGAGACCGCGGCGGCGCATCAGGTGCGCACACCACCGACTGCGGTGCAGAATCAGCACCACTACACCGCGCGCAACACGCCGATGCTGAACGCGGCGCGCAACGCGGGGCACCCGCCGATCGCTGCCACGCCGCACCCGGGCGGCTTCAACGAGCGGGGTGTGACGGCCGCCAAGCCGGGCGGCCCGGCGTACCGTCCGCAGCATGCCGGAGGGAAACCTGAGCAGGGCGAACGCCCTTAAGCCCGCGCGGGCCGCCATCGCCACTGCGACCGCTTCGCTGGCGGTCGCCGCCAGCGTCGCGGTGGCCGTGGCCGCGCTCGCTCCGGAGGAGGTGCGCGCGCAGGCGGACGAGTCCTCCCAGATGGTGGAGATGCGGCTCGGGGCGCTCGAGTACGCGCTCGGCCGGCCGGATGCGCCGCTCACGGTGGTCGAGTTCACCGACTATCAGTGCCCCTACTGCCGGCGCTTCCAGGCCGAGACCTGGCCGCGGCTGAAGCGCGACTGGATCGACACCGGCCAAGTGCGGTTTATCGTACGCGACCTGCCGCTCGAGATTCATTCCGCGGCACGCCCGGCGGCTGAAGCTGCGCACTGCGCCGGCGAGCAGGGCCGGTTCTGGCGCATGCACGACCTGCTGCTCGGCGTGCAGGCGGACCTCAGCCCGAAAGGCATCGACGGCTTCGCACGCACCATCGGCCTCGATATGAAGCGCTTCGACGCCTGCGTGGCGGCGCACAAGTACTCGGCGGACATCGCCCGCAACCTCGCCGAAGCCGACCGGCTCGAGCTCAACGGCACGCCGAGCTTCATCATCGGGCGCATGGTGAATGGCGTGCTCACGGGCGAGCGCGTCGCCGGGGCGCTGCCCTACGACGATTTCAACGCCGGCCTCAAGGCGCTGCTCGCCGGCGGCTAGGCGCGGCGCGTGGGGGGCCGGACGCCGCTCTCGCTTCAGAGCAGCGGCTGCTGTCCGCCCGCATCCGCGGGTGCGGGCGGCTCACCCGTCAGCTGCACGGTGGTCGGAAGCGCCGCGGCGAAGCTGACCTGCATGGCGCGGAAGCGCTCGAGGATGCGCAGGTTGATGCGCTGCTGTGCGTCCACGTACAGGTTGTAGTCGGGCCGGGTGAGGTAGTAGACGACCTCGAACTGCAGCGCCCCGTCGCCGAAGGTCAGCAGGTGGCAGCGCTCGAAGCGGGTGTCGGGTGTCGCCTCGAT
This sequence comes from Gammaproteobacteria bacterium, assembly GCA_030040525.1. GTDB lineage: Bacteria > Pseudomonadota > Gammaproteobacteria > Steroidobacterales > Steroidobacteraceae > 13-2-20CM-66-19. The sequence goes on from JASHTN010000342.1 coordinate 5,886, forward strand.
GATCTCGCGCACCGCGCGCGGAATCGCGGCGAGCTGCGCCACCTCTGTGCCGTAGTCGACGCCGAGCCGGAAGAGCGCGCGCCGCTCGCGCATGCGGCCGTAGTTGCGCAGCCGCGATTTGAGAATGTCGGAGTTGGAGAGCACGATCTGCTCGCCGTCGATGCTGCGCAGCCGCGTGCTCTTGACGCCGATGTGCTCGACGGTGCCTTCGCAGTCGGCGAGCGCCAGGTAGTCGCCGAGTCCGAAGGGCTTGTCGAGAGCGATCGAGAGCGAGGCGAGCAGGTCCGAGAGCACGGTCTGCACGGCGAGCGCGAGCGCGATGCCGCCGATGCCGAGGCCGGCGAGCAGCGGCCGGATCTGGACGCCGAGGTTGTCGAGCGCCAGCAGCGCCGCCACCGTCCAGACGATGATGCCGGCGGCGAACAGGATGACCTCCATCGAGCCCTGCAGCAGCGTCGCCGGTCCCGTGCCGCTGCGCCGGCGCACGTCGATCGCGTAGCGCACCGCGGCCAACGCCCAGAGCGCGGCCTGCATCCAGAACAGCAACACCAGCGCCACCGTCAGCCAGCGCTCGACCCGCGGCGGGAACGTGAGGTGGCGCGAGCCGAGCCAGAGCGCCACCCCCCAGATGAACAGCCGGCTGGTGCGCTCGATCAGGAGCGTCGCGAGGTCGATGGCGAGAAAGACCCGCGGCGGACCGTGTGGCTTCAGCCGCCGGCGCCGGGCGCTGATGAAGCCGGTGACGAGCGGCAGGATGGTGAGGACGACGACGAAGGTCACGAGGGCGCGCAGCCACGCGCCCAGATCGTTGTCCAGGAACTTCGTTTGCAGCAGGTCCGTCCAGGTCATCGGCCGTGCCTACCGCTTCAGCGCCGGTCGTCAGCCCTGCGCGTCCGGCTCATCGGGCTTGAGCTCCTTGAGCTTGCGCGTCAGCGTGTTGCGGCCCCAGCCCAGCAGCCGCGCCGCCTCCTGGCGGTGACCGTGCGTGCGGCGCAGCGCCGCGCCGATCAGGACGCGCTCGAACTGCGGCTGCGCGACATGCAGAAGCGGTGTCGTCGCGGTGAGCAGGTGCCGCTCCGCCCAGCTCTCGAGCGCTTCGCTCCACCCGGCGCTCGCCGGGTCGCGCGCCGCGGCGGCCACGAGCTCCGCCGGCAGGTCGGCAGCGTGCACCTCGCGCCCCGGGGCGAGGACCGAGAGCCGCCGGCAGAGGTTCACGAGCTCGCGCACGTTGCCCGGCCAGTCGTAGGCGGCGAGCTGCGCCTGCGCGTCGGTGGCGAGGACCTTCGGCTCGACGCCGAGCTCCGCCGCCGCGACGGCGAGGTAGTGCACGAGCAGATCCTCGATATCCCCGGCGCGCTCGCGCAGCGGCGGCAGCTCGATACGGATGACGTTGAGGCGGTGCCAGAGATCGTCGCGGAAGAGCCCCCGCGCCACGTGCTCGCGCAGGTCCTGATGGGTGGCGGCGATGACGCGCACATCGACGCGGATGGGAGTCTGACCGCCGACGCGGTAGAACTCCCCCTCGGCCAGCACGCGCAGCAGGCGTGTCTGCAGCGGCAGCGACATGTCGCCGATCTCATCGAGGAACAGGGTGCCGCCGTCGGCCTGCTCGAAGCGGCCGCGGCGCTGCGCGTCGGCGCCGGTGAAGGCGCCGCGCTCGTGTCCGAACAGCTCCGACTCGAGGAGATCCGCGGGGATCGCCGCGGTGTTGAGCGCGATGAACGGCCTGCCGGCGCGCGGGCTGTGATCGTGCAGCGCGCGCGCCACCAGCTCCTTGCCGGTGCCGGATTCCCCGGTGATCAGCACCGTCATGCTGGTGCGCGCGAGTCGGCCGATGGCGCGAAACACCTGCTGCATGGCCGGCGCCCGCCCGAGGAGCTCGGGGATGCGCGGTGCGCCGCCCGGCTCGCCGCCGCCCTGCATGCCGGCGTGTGCGGCACGCCGCGCCAGCGCCACCGCCTGGTCGATGTCGAAGGGCTTGGGCAGGTACTCGAAGGCGCCCCCCTGGTACGCCGACACGGCGTTGCCGAGATCCGAGTACGCGGTCATCACGATGACCGGCAGCAGCGGGCGGGTATCACGGATCCTGCGCAGCAGCTCCAGGCCCGAGGCTCCCGGCATGCGGATGTCGGTGATCAGGACGTCCGGGGACTCGCGCCGCAGTGCTTCCAGCGCCGGTTCCGCCGCCTCGAATGCCCGCGCGCTCATGCCGCCGTTGCGCAGCGCGCGCTCGAGCACCCAGCGGATGGAGGCGTCATCGTCGACCAGCCAGACGCGCGGTGCGGTATCGCTCATGAGCCCTCCGCCAGAGGCAGCAGCAGCGTGAAGACCGTGCGGCGCGGCTTGCTCTCGAACTCGATGATGCCGCCGTGGCGCGTCACCAGGTCCTGGGCAACCGCCAGCCCGAGCCCCGTGCCGTTCGGCCGGCCGCTCACCAGCGGGTAGAAAATCGAGCCGCACAGCTCCTCGGGCACGCCCGGACCGTTGTCTTCGACCTCGACGCCCGCCACCAGCCGATGACGCACCGGGCCGATGCTGACGTTGCTGCGCGCCCGGGTGCGCAGCACGATGCGCCCGCTGTCGCCAAGCGCCTGCAGCGCATTGCGTCCGACGTTGAGCAGTGCCTGGATGAGCTGATGCCGGTCGAGCATTGCGTTCGGCAGGCTCGGGTCGTAATCGCGCTCGATCAGGATCCCGGCGCGCGCCTCGGCGTGCAGCAGCTGGTAGACGTGCTCGCAGATCTCGTGCACGTTCATGAGCGTCTTGCTCGGGGTGCGCCCGGGGCCGGCCATCGAATCGACCAGCGCCGTGAGCCGGTCGGCCTCGGTGATGATGACCTGCGTGTACTCCCGGAGCGCCTCGCCCGGCAGCTCGCGCTCGAGGAGCTGCGCCGCGCCGCGCAGGCCGCCCAGGGGGTTTTTGATCTCGTGGGCGAGCTGCCGCACCATCAGGCGGCTGCCGTCGAGGCGCGCCAGCAGATCGTTGTCGCGCGAGATGCGCTGGCGCTGCGTGGTGTCGGCGAGCTCGATCAGCAGGTGCGTGCCGGTCACGAGCCCGCT
>JASHTN010000343.1 GCA_030040525.1 Gammaproteobacteria bacterium
AGCAGGCGCTGCTCGCGCGTGCCGCGGACGCCTATCTCGCTACAGCGCGCTGAACACCTTGCGGATGAGCGAGCTTGCCTCGCCGAGCGGGTTCTTGCGGATCGCGCGCTCCTCGTCGGCCATGCGGCTGAAGAGCCCGTCGAGCGCCTTCGCGGTCACGTAGTCGTCCAGATTGGCATCCCTCGAGTCGATCAGTCCGAAGTCCGCAGCCTTGCCGGCCACCCGGTTGTACTCGTCGGCGAGCCGCAGCCGGGCGGTCGCGCCGGCGACGATCGGCCGGAACCGCTGCGTGAGCTGTGCGCTGGTGGTGCGGCGGAAGTACTCCGTGCCGGCGGTGTCGCCGCCGGTGAGGATCGCCTTGGCGTCCGCGAGCGTCATGTTGTGCAGCGCCTGCTTGAAGACGGGTTTGGCCTGCGCGACCGCATCCTCGGCGGCGTGATTCATGGTGGCCTTGAGGTTGTCCGCCTCGCCGCTCATGCCGACCATGCGCATCGCACGGTCCGCCTTCTCGAGCGCCGGCGGCAGCGGGATCGCGACCTTCGGGTCGTCAAGGAATCCGCCGGGCCTGCCGAGCTGCGCGACCGCGGTGTCGATGCCCTTGGAGAGCGCCGCATGCAGCCCGCCGGCGGCGTCCTGCGGGCTGAGGGCGGCGAGCGCCGCCGAGGCTGCGAGCGCGGTCCCCGCCCACAGCAGCGCCCCGAGGAGCGGCAGCGCCGTGCAGCGCCGCCGGATCATCCGCTTGCTCATGTCGCGCCCCCGCTGGATGCCGACCGCAGGTGCGAGTGTAGACTCCCGGCGGCACCAAGCCCAACAGCCACGGGTCCACAGAAGGAGCTGCGCGCTTGAGTCAGAGCGAGACGGGGTTCGGCGCCATCATGCGGCGCGAGCAGGGCTTGCGCCGCACGCTCGGTGCGGGCCGCCTGGCCATGATCGCCATCGGCGGCGCCATCGGCACCGGACTCTTCCTCGGCAGCGGCTTCGCCATCAGTCTCGCCGGGCCCGCGGTGCTCCTGAGCTACGCCGTGGGCGCGGTGGTCGCGCTGCTGCTCATGGGGTGCCTGGCGGAGATGACCGTTGCGCACCCGACCTCGGGCTCGTTCGGCGCCTACGCCGAGCATTACATCGGCCCGCTGGCGGGGTTCCTGGTGCGCTATGCCTACTGGACCAGCATCGTGCTCGCCGTCGGCGCCGAGGTCACGGCGGTGGCGGTGTACATGCGCTTCTGGTTTCCCGACCCGCCCGGCTGGCTGTGGATCGCGGCGTTCTCGGCGCTGCTGATCGGGATCAATGCGGTCAGCGTCGACGTGTTCGGTGCCGTCGAGTACTGGTTCTCGGCGATCAAGGTCACCGCGATCGTGCTGTTCATCGGACTGGCAACCTACATCCTCTGGCGCGCGCCGGGCGCAGCGACCACCCCCGGCTTTCACAACTACTGGGCGCGCGGCGGGCTCTTTCCCCACGGGCTGTGGGGCGCCTGGGTGGCCGTGATCGTCGCGATCTTCAGCTACCTCAGCATCGAGATGATCGCGGTCGCGGCCGGGGAAGCCGCGCAGCCGGAGGTGGCCGCGGCCCGCGCATTCCGCTCCACGGTGCTGCGCCTCATCCTGTTCTACCTGCTGACCCTGGCGCTGATCCTGGCGATCGTGCCCTGGACACTCGCCGGCATCGACGAGAGCCCGTTCGTCAAGGTGATGCGTGCGCTGCGTGTGCCGGCGGCCGCGGGCGTCTTCAACTTCGTAATCCTCATCGCAGCGCTCTCGGCCATGAACAGTCAGCTCTACATCACCACGCGCATGCTCTTCAGCCTGGCGCGCGCCGGGCACGCGCCGCGGCGCTTCGGCGAGCTCAGCCGTCGCGGTGTGCCGCTCTACTCGCTGCTGCTCTCCTCGATCGGCATCGCGCTCGCGGTCGCCCTCAGCGTGCTCGCGCCCGGGTCCTCGTTCATCCTCATGTTGGCAATCTCGGCGTTCGGCGCCATGTTCACCTGGATGATGATCTTCGTGACCCATTACGCCTTCCGCCGCGCGTACCGCGGTCCGACGAGCGCGCCGTTGCACTTTCGCATGGCGGGCTTCCCGGTGACGACGCTCGCGGGAGCCGCGCTCATGGCGGCGATTCTCGTCACTACGGCGTTCACGGCGCCGTTTCGCATGACGCTGGTGTTCGGCGTCCCCTATCTCGCGCTGCTCGCGCTCGCTTATCTGATCCGCTATCGCTTCAGGTAGCCGCGGCATCCGGTCATCAACCCGACACGCGAGCGGAGTTATGCTGGGCATCCAGAAAGCGCGGAGGACCCGAGCCATGACGGTCAAAGCAATTCCCGAGGGATATCACAGCGTGACGCCTTATCTGATGGTGGACGGCGCCGCCGATGCCATCGCCTTCTACAAGGACACCTTCGGTGCGACCGAGCTGCTTCGCATGCCGGATGCCAAGCGCCGGATCATGCACGCCGAGATCAGGATCGGCGACTCGGTGGTGATGCTCGCCGATACCCAGCCTGGTACGACCTGCAGCAGCCCGCGCTCGCTCGGCGGCTCGAGCGTCGGGCTGATGATCTATCTCGAGAACGTCGACACGGTGGTTGCGCGCGCCATCAAGGCGGGGAGCAGATCGCTGCGGCCGGTGGTGAATCAGTTCTACGGCGATCGCTCCGGAACGATCGAGGATCCGTTCGGACACGTCTGGACGATCGCGACGCACGTCGAGGACGTCGCTCCGGACGAGCTCGAGCGGCGCGCGCAGGCCGCGATGAAGAAAGCGCCCGGCGATCACGCGTCCTGAGCTGGCGCGACCCGGCCCGTCGCGCGCGCGCCGCGGGCCTCACGAGGGGTTTTTCACCCAGCCGCGCGGCTTGCGGTTGAATCCGAGCTGCACGTCGACCTGGCGGGCGCCGCAGCGGCAGCGGAATCTGCCGACGATCCTGGCGAGCGGCTCGTCCCAGCCCGCGCGGCAGTGGCGCGCGAGGAACGCCGGCGTCAGCTCGCGCGAGTGCCGGCAGTTGCGGCAGGTCACGACGACGACGTACTCGCCGAAGTGATCGCGCAGCCGCTCGATCGAGTTCCACGGCAGCATGACTTCGAGTGTGAGCAACGCGCGCGCCGCACGTCCATCCAGTGCTAAAGTGCCGGCGGCACTGTCTGCAGTGCCGCCGGCCTCATAAGTCCGTGTGTGGTAGATACATCCTGGCCCAGGCGGCCAAGGCCGAGCGGGCCTTGGGCATCCAGCGCTCGCGCTGGGACTACCCCCTGAGCTACCGCGTGCTGCCGACCGAGCAGGTGCCGGTGGCCGTGCTCGCCTCCGGTGAGCGCGAGGCGGCGATGATGCGCTGGGGACTGATTCCCTGGTGGGCACGCGGCGTGCCACTCGCCGCCTCCACCATCAACGCGACCGTCGAGCGGATTGCCACGGCGCCCGCCTACCGCGATGCCTGGGGCCGCAGTCAGCGCTGTATCTTCCCGATGGGCGGCTTCTACGAGCCGCACCTGAACGCCGACGGCTCGCGCGATCCGTACTTCGTGCGCGTCGCCGACAGCGACGTGTTAGGGGTCGCCGGACTCTGGGATCGCACGCGGCGCCACGACGGCTCGTACGTGTTCTCCTGCACGCTCATCACGGTGCCCGCGAACCGTCTGCTCGCCGAGATTCATAACGCCAAGCAGCGCATGCCCGCGATCCTCGCGCCGGCCGATTACGCGACATGGCTCGGCGGCGGTCAGACGCAGGCGCTGGCGCTGCTCAAGCCCTGGCCGGATCAGGGGCTCGTCGCCTGGCAGGTGAGCCGCCGCGTCAACAGCCCGAAGCTGCCGAACGATGCGAGCCTGATCGCGCCGCTCGCGGGTTAGAACTTCTGCGAGAACTCGATCGCGAAGGTGCGCGGCTGCGCCGGCGCGATGTACACCTGATTGTCCGCCTGCGGATTGGTCGCGTTGAAGCGCGACAGCTCCGCGAGCTTGTTGGTCACGTTGCTGATCAAAAACTGCACGGTGAACTTGTCCTTCTCGGCGCCGGCCGTCATATCGAGCATTCCCCAGGCAGGCTGCATGCCGATGAGATTGGACGTGGGCACGATCACGGTCGTCGACGTCTGCGTTTGGTAGACATACGCCGCCTGCGCGTACGGCGACCAGGCGTTGATCGGCGCAAAGGTATAGCGCGCAATGACGTTGGCCTTGAACTTCGGCGCGACCGGCAGCTGGGTCCCGGCGGGCGCCTGCGGCCCGACCCACATGTACTCGCCTCCGGGGTCCTTGATGGCGCCGGGAAAATCAAAAGCGTAGTACGTATGCAGCGTCGGACAGCTGGTCACGCCAATTATTCCGCAGTAATTCTGCGTGAGGTACCCGTCGAGGAAGGTCACGTTCGCGCTCAACAGCAGCTGGTCGGTCGGCAGCCACTGCAGCTCGTTTTCCCAGCCCTTGATGACGGCATTGCCGCCGTTGGCGATGGCGGTGATGCTGGGAGGCACGAGGAAGGAGAACTGAAAGTCCTTCCAGTTCTCCCAGAACAGGTCGCCGTTGTAGCGCAGCCGATGATCCAGCCACTGCGTCTTCCAACCGACCTCGTAGTTCTCCAGATAGTCCGGCGCGTACGTCGGGTGGTCGGGCCCGCCCACGCGGTTGACGCCCCCGGGCCGGAAGCCCTTCGAGTAGGTGAAGTACATCAGCGCGTCGGAGGTAGCCTTGTAGGTCAGCGTGGCCTTGGGAACGCTGCCGGAGGCGCTGACGCTGCTGTTGAGGTCGGTGCAGGGCGCGTACTGCGTGGTGGGAAGCCCGGCGGCTCCCGCGAAGCAGCCATTGCCGAAATAGTTCGCTGAATACCCGAAGAATCCCAGCAGCGAGTTGTCGTAGTGGTAGTAGCGGTATCCCCCGGTGAGCGACCACTGCTGGGTGATGTCCCAGGTCGCCTGGATGAACGCTGCCTTGTCGCGGTCGACGCGCTGCTCGTCGGTGAGCCAGATGGTATTGCCGAAGTTGGGAATCGAGAAGTAATTGGCGAACCCGCAGCAGTTCGGGCTCGCACCGCCGCCGTTCCCGCCGTAGACGCTGACCGGGTCGTAGCCCGGCATGGTGTAGTTCTGCCAGATATTGTGCAGCTGGCGCTCGATGAAGACGCCGAACGTCGCCCTCAGCGGCTGCTCCTGCGGCGTGCTGATGCGAAACTCGTTGCTCCACTTCTCGTAGTCGCCGCCGCCGATCACGTACTCCTGCGGCATGATCGGGTTTACGCCGGAGCACAGGCTTGGGGGCGGCGCGCCCTTCGGAGAGTTACCGAGCCAGCACGCTCCCGAGCCGTACACCCGGTCATAGAACTCCGAGTAGTCGCTGTAATCGGCGATCGTGTGCGAGGTGCGCTTGAAGTAGCCGCTGGCATCCACGATGTCGAGCCCGTTGTACTTGCCCTCCACCGTCAGGCTGGTGAGGTACCAGGAGTCCTGAGTGCTCTCCGGGCCGAAGTGCGCCAGCTCGAGATCGCCCACTGCCGGGTCGTAGCCGAAGAAGCCCTTGGTAGTCAGATCCTGCGCCACGATACCGGGGGTTACCGTCCAGTTTTCGTTGAGGTCGAGCTTGAGTGCCGCGCGGCCGCCACGGTAGATGGCGGTGTTGTAGTCGTTCGACGCCCACGGAGCATTGGTGATCGAGCCCGCGCCGATGGTGGTGGGCGTGGGGCACGGGGCAACCGTGCCCTGGCCGGTACTCAGGCTCCAGCTGCCGGCCTGCTGGCCTGCCCACGTCGGGAAGGTGCGCACGCCGTTGATGATGCACGCGTTGGCGTCCGTGCCCTGGACGTTGCTGATGTAACCGGGATCCTGCTCGATCCACCCCACCAGACGCACCGCCGCCCAGGACGTGAGCGGGATGTTGACGAAGCCCTGGGCCTCATAGCCCTTGCCACCGTCGTCCACCTTCTCGCCCTTCACGTCGTAGCCGGCTGAGAACTGCGTCGCGTCGGGCTTGTTGGTGATGAGGCGGATGGTGCCGGACTCCGAGCTCGCGCCGAACAGCGTGCCCTGCGGTCCTTCCAGGATCTCGACCCGCTGCATGTCATACATGTGCATATCGACGGTGCCGTCGATGGTCGTCAGCGGGATTTCGTCGATGTAGGTTCCCACGGTCGGCTGCGAGCCGGAGTGATTGCCGTCGCCGCCGCTCACCACGCCGCGGATGAACGTGTGCGAGCTGCCGGGCTCGGCGTTGCCGCCCTCGCTGGAGCCCACCGAGCGCTGGTACTCGACACTCGCGGCATACTTCACGTAGTCGTCCAGGTTGACGATGCCGAGCTCGTCGAGCTTCTGGCTGTCGAGCACCTGGATGCTGACGGGGACGTTCTGCAGATTCTCGACGCGCTTCTGAGCGGTGACGACGACCTCCTGCAGGCCGCCGGTCTCGCCGCTGTTTGCGGGAGCCGCATCATCCGCATACGCTGCGGGCACCGCCGCCAGTAGCGTGGCAGCAACAGGCAGGCTCTTGCGCAGGACGATCTGGCGATTGCACGCTCGCGCGTGCGCTAGTTTTCGGCGCCGACTACGAGTCATTACCTGAGGCCCCCCTGGTTATGCGCTTGTGGCGAGCGCGCAGCTCTCCGGTGGCATGCAAGCCTACTTGAAGCGACTCGATTTTCAAGAGCGCGAATCAGCCGAGGGCCGCCGGCACCTCAGGATACGCGCTCAGCACCGCACCGAGCGCCGCCTCGAGTGGTCCGAGCCAGGGCTCGTAATGTCGCCAGTGTTCAAGCGCATCGCGGAAAATGGGCTGGCGGACCTGCTCGGAGCTTGCGGTGCGCACGGCACGCTCGTTCTCGTAGAACCGCAGGCAGCGCTCCTCGAACGGCAGCCCGCAGTACTCGAGGAGCCGGCGTACCTGCCGCTCGGTGTCCTCGATCATCGACTCATAGAGTACCCGGTGCATGCGGCCTGGCAGCACCCGGTCGAAATGCGCCATGAGCGCGACGTAGTCGTGGTAGTAGCGCCCAAGATCCTCGAGCCCGTAGCTGAAGCTCTGGCCGCGCGCGAAGTGCTGCTTGAAGCAGGAGAAACAGCAGCCGAGCGGATGACGCCGGGCGTCGATGATGCGCGCGTTCGGCAGGATCAGTTGAATGAGTCCGACATAGAGGCAGTTGTTCGGCATTTTGTCGACGAAAAAGGGGGCAGAGGTCCTGCGCACTGCGCGGGTACGGGCGAGGTAACGCTCGCCGAGCTGGCGCAACTGCGCCGGCGTGAGCGCGGCTACTGCCGAAAGAAAGCTGCCGCTCGCGTCGTTCGCGTCGCGTCCGGCGAGCTCGCGGGCGATCCTCGGGATATCGGGCAGCTCCATGGTCCCCTCGACCAGGGAGTGGCTCGCGAGGATCTGCTCGATGAGGGTCGAGCCCGAGCGCGGCAGGCCGAGGACAAAGATCGGATCCGGTGCCGGGCTGCCTGCGCCGGTGCGGGTGGCGAAGAACTGCGCCGTGAAGAGCTCCTGCGAGCGGCGCACGAAGCTTGAGTTGTCGTCGGCGCTGTAGGGGTGGCGCTGCCGGCGCAGCGCGTTGCCGCGCGCATAGTGGACGAAGGACTCCTCCCAGCACGCGGCGTCCTCGAGTGCCTTGGCGAGCGCGAACTCGAAGTGCAATCGATCCTCGTCGGCAAGGGTCTCCCGGGTGAGCGCCGCGCGCAGCGCGCTCACATCGGCGTCCGAGAAACGCAGGGTCTTCAGGTTGGCGAGGCTCCACCACGCCTCGCCGAGGGTAGGCTCCATGGCTGTAGCGCGTCGATAAGCCGCGATGCTGTCGTCTGTCCGTCCGGCCGTCTTCAGCGAGTGGCCGTAGCTCATCCAGACTTTCGGCTGCTGCGGGAACTCCCTGAGCACCGCCTCGTAGATGCGGATGGAGCCGAGGTAGTCACCGAGATTGGCCAGCACGGCGGCGTGCAGGTTGCGATAGCCCGGATTGTGGGGCTCCTTCGCGAGCAGCCGCTCCACCTCGGGCAGCGCCTGATCCGCTTTGCCCTGCCGGTTGAGTACGATGGCGTAGTTATGGCGCGCCGCGTCGAAGCTCGGCGCCAGCTTGAGGCAGCGCTCGAGAAGCGCCTGCGCATCCTGGTAGCGCCGCAGGCGCGCCGCTATCTCCGCCAGCATGCGCAGCGCCGCCACGTCGGTCGGGTGTCTCTCGAGATGGGTGCGCAGTTGCGCCTCGGCGCGGGGCAGGTCATTTCGGACCAGGGCAGCGGCCGGCTCCCGCAGGCGCGGATCCTTGGCAGCCGCGGCCTCTATGTATCGCGCGCGCGCCTCGTCGGCGCCGCCGCCATCGCCCAGCACGTCGAGCTGGTCGGCCAGCAGCCGCCACCCGTCGGGCGAATCGGGCTTCAGGAGCAGCGCGCGCCGGAGCGAGGCGACCGCCTCGCTCGCGCGGCCCGCCTCACCGAGCGCGGCCCCCAGCTCCAGATGCACCGGCGCGGCCTCCGGCTGCTCGCGCGCGAGCGCTGCGAGCAACTCCAGCGCCGCCTGAGTCTGTCCGGCGATGCGCCGGGCGGCGCCCAGGATCAGGCGCGCACGCGGATCGCCAGGGCTCACCTTGAGGATCTCGAGCGCCTGCTCGGCGGCCAGGCGCGGGTCCTTCCCGAGCAGCCGCGTGGCGTGCGCGAGCGCCACGTCGAGCGTTCCAACTGGCTCAGATGCTCCGGTCACGACCTAAGGCCTGGGGCAAGCGGTCCCGTCCGCATGGTGACACCCGCGGGTATGTTCTACGATAGCCGCAGAATAAGACAAAGAGACTGGAGGCATGGGCCGCTACCGACGCTACCTCGTCGCAGCCGCGATCGTGGTCGTGCTCATCGGCGCCTGCGCGGCGGGCGGCTTTCTCGGCGTACCCTGGCTCGCGCGCCGTGCGGCAGTCGATTTCGTGCGTACGCATTATGGCCGCACGCTCACGGTCGGCGCGATCCGCTTCAATCCCTTCGACCTGAACCTGGATATCACCGGGGTGTCGCTGCCCGATGCAGACGGCCGGACTCTGCTCGCTTTTGACCGGCTGCATGTCGCCGTGGCGTTCGCCAGCCTCTGGCACCTGGCACCGGACTTCCGGGAGATCCTGCTCGAGCAGCCGTACGTGCGGGTGCTGATCCGGCCGGGCGGAGCGCTCAACCTCGCCGATCTCGGCAAGGGGTTCCCGCCGGCACCGCAGCCGCTCAAGCCGCAGAAGCCCGCCGCCCCCATGCGTCTCATCATTCACCGCCTGGCGGTGGTGAGTGGCACCACGACGTTCGAGGACCGCACGCGCCCGACGGCGTTTCGCGCCGAGCTCAAGCCGATTGCGTTCGAGCTGCGCGACTTCAGCACCACGGGCGGCACCGGCAACGACTATGCGCTCAATGCCGCATCTCCCGAGGGCGAGCGCCTCATCTGGAGCGGCACGGTGCAGCTGGCGCCACTCACCTCGCGCGGACAGTTCCAGATGGCTGATCTGCGGGCGCGCACGCTGTGGAGCTACCTGCGCGCCAGCCTGCCCTTCGAGATCGACTCGGGCGTCATCGGCATCAAGGGGAGCTACCAGCTCGGCGCAGGCAGCGGCCCGCTCGCGCTCCGGGTGGACGTTCACGACGCCACGGTGACCGACCTCAGGATCAAGCCCGGCGGAGGCCGGGAGGACTACGTTGCATTGAGGCGCATCCAGGTCGAGGAGACGCGGGTCGAATTGGGTGCGCACCGGGTTGAGGTTGCGAAGGTGCAGCTCTCCGGAGGAGACA
>JASHTN010000344.1 GCA_030040525.1 Gammaproteobacteria bacterium
CAGCCGTCCTCGGGGAGATGTGGGCAGCAGTAGATGCCAGCAAGATCGGCGCCGGCCGCGCGCACCATCTGCAGGAGCCGGGCGTTGATCTGCTCGAGACGATCGCTGGTGAACAGTCCGCGGCCGACACCCGACTGGTTACTGATGACGACCAGGCGGTAACCGCGCTGATGCAGACGCCGCAATCCCTCCGCGGCACCCGGAAGAAACTCGAGCTCGTCGGGATCATCGAGATAGTCACGATCGATGACGATGGTGCCGTCGCGATCGAGCACCACGACCTTGGCGGAGGCGACTGTTGAGGAGCGGACAGCCGTACTCACTGTTGCGAGGGTGGTCTGTGACCTTAAGACTTGGCGACGGCCGTGAGCCGCTCGATGGTGCTGGTGGTGCTGTGGGCGGGGACCAAGTCTGCCAGGACGACCTGGCCACCCCGCTGTAGCACCACATCGGCGCCGACGACGGACTCGAGCGTGTAATCGGCACCCTTGACCAGGACATCCGGCTCGAGCGCGGTGATGAGCTCGAGCGGTGTGTCTTCCTGGAAAATGACCACCGCGTCCACCGACTTCAGCGAGGCCAGTACGGTCGCTCGGGCCACCTCGCCCTGAATTGGACGACCAAGCCCCTTGAGGCGGCGCACCGAGAGGTCGGAGTTCAGACCGACCACCAGCCGATCGGCGCTGCGACGCGCCTGACTCAGCAGCGCCAGGTGGCCCGGATGCAGCAGATCGAAGCAGCCGTTGGTGAAGGCGATACGCAGGCCGAGATCGCGCCAGCGCGCGACCAGCTGCTGCACGCTCTCGAGCGTGAAGTGCTTGCCGGAGAGCGGGCCGTCGTGGGCAGGGTCGAGCCGCGCGACGATCTCGCCCGCCGAGACCGTCGCCGTGCCTTGCTTGCCGACCACGATGCCAGCGGCGGTATTGGCAAGGCGCGCGGCATCGACCAGCCGTGCCCCAAAGGCCAGTCCGAGCGCCAACGTCGCGACTACGGTGTCGCCGGCGCCCGAGACATCGAACACTTCACGCGCGGCGGTGCGAATATGGACGGACGCCGCATTCTCGCCTTGCGCCGGCCGCGCCTCGACGACGGTCATGCCATCCTTGCCGCGCGTGACCACCAGCGCATCGCAGATTTGTTGCGCGAGAATGGCCTTGGCGCCTGCACTGACTTGTGCGTCGCTCGCGCATTCGTGACCACAAGCTAGCTGTAGCTCAAGCCGGTTCGGAGTCAGCACCGTCGCGCCCCGGTATCTGCACAGCGCCTTACTCTTCGGATCTACGATCACGGCCCGAGCCGCCTCCCGAGCACCCGCAATGGCCCCGGCGGTCACGTGGTCGGAAAGCACGCCTTTGCCGTAGTCGGAAAGGATCACTACCTGTGCCTGCGCCAGGCCTGCGCTAAAGCGCGACAGCACGTTTGCGGCGATCTCGGAGGATAGCGGAGCCCGGCTCTCGACATCCGTGCGTAGCACCTGCTGGCGGTCGGCGACGTGCCGGGTCTTGACGGTCGTCGGTCGAGAGCGATCGACGAGCAGTTCGGCTGTGACGGTGGGCATGGTCGAGAGCTGTGCACGCAGCTCCTCGGCGCCGGTATCATCACCGACGACGCCGATCAGTGTCACCTGACCACCGAGCGTGGCGACGTTGCGGGCCACATTCGCCGCACCCCCTGGCATGGCCGCGGTACGCTCGATCGCCATGACCGGGATGGGAGCCTCGGGCGAGATCCGCTCCACCGACCCATAGATGAAGCGATCGAGCATCACATCGCCCAGAATCAGCACTCGGGCGCGATGAAAGGAGTCCAGAACTTCGAGCAGTGGCAGCTCGCTCATGTCGACCGCCGCTCCGTCAACCCGAGTCGCTGCTCCAGCGCTTTGCAGAGCACGTGACCGAGGAAGATGTGTATCTCCTGAATTCGCGCGGTCACGCGCGAGGGCACGATCAGTGCCGAATCGCACAAGGCGCGCAGTTCGCCGCCATCGCCACCCGTGAGCCCGGTGGTGCTGAGCCCCCGGGCGCGAGCTAGGCGCAGTGCGGCGAGCACGTTCGGGCTGCGGCCCGAAGTGGAGATGCCCACCGCGACGTCGCCGGGGCGGCCGAGCGCTTCCAACTGACGGCTAAAGACCGACTCGAAGCCGAGATCATTGGCCCCGGCAGTGAGCGCCGAGGTGTCCGTCGTGAGCGCGATAGCCGCGATCGCGGGCCGATCGGAGTGATAGCGGATCACCAGCTCTGCGGCGATGTGCTGCGCGTCCGCCGCGCTGCCGCCGTTGCCAAACAGCAGCAGCTTGCCGCCGGATCGAATGCTGTGCTCCCAGATAGCGAGCGTGCGCTCGAAGGGCGCTGCGATGCTCGGCCACATAGAGTTGAACACCTGGTGGTGCTCGTCCCATTCCCAATGCAGCAGCTCCTCGGTGCCGCGGCTGACGTCAGTTGCCGACATATCTTTACATTGCTCGACGCACGGCTGGCATCAGGTGTGCTCCTGACCAGGTATTTTGACAGGTTCGCTGGCCGGTCAACACGGCAGAGCGATTACCGGCGCCCGCGCGTAGTGCGGTCGCTTGCGCTCAGCTTTGCAAGCGCGTCGGACCCAGTACAATGCGCGGTCTTGATTCGGCAGGAAATTTCAGCGTGATCGGTACTCTGACTCGGCAGAAATTCGGATATTTTCGGTTCAGTTTCGCTTGGTTGGCGCTGGTGGCGCTGCTGATGCTCGGCGGCACGCAAGTTCGCGCGCAGCAGCCCGATACCGGCCAGGCGCTGCAGCTCTTCAACAGCCTGTCTCCCGCCCAGCAGCAGCAGATTCTGCAGCAGCTCGGGATGGGTGGCACCACCGGAACCCTCGGCGGTGGCGGTGGTCTCAGCGGCGGTCTCAGCGGCGGCCTCAGCGGCGGCGGCCTTGGCGGAGGACTTGGCTCGCTGTTTGGACTGTCTACGGGCGGTTTGTTAGGGGCCGGCGCACAAAATGGCTCGCAGGCAGTGCTGTTGCAGCAGCAACTGCTACAGCAGCAGCGCCGGGAGCTAACGCTGGGTGAACAACAAGAGGAGCTCATTCCGAAATTCAAGCCGCTCGACACCGTGCTGGTGGACATCAATGTGGCTGAACCGGCGGCACCGGCGGCTCCGGTCACCGCACCGACCCCGTATACCCCGGCCCAAGCGCCGACCGGTAATCTTCCGACGGCGGGCATTGGGGCCCCTGGGTCCCAAGTCCCCAACATTACCAACCCGAGCGGCACCCCGCTGAGCAACTCGCAGCTCTCCCAGCTCGCTGCGCTGGCTTCGCAGAGTGGCGTTAACGTTCAGGGCGCACCGGGCGCTCAAATGGCCCCAGAAGCGCCACAGCCCACGACTGAGATGCTTCAGCCCGATGAAGAGCAAAGGCTGCACGACCTGGTCGATCTGATTCGCGCTCACAACCCCTATCGGCTCGACAGTAACGGCCAGCTGCTATTGCCGGGCATCCCGCCGATCGCCATCGCCGGTCTGACGGAGGACTTGGCGACTCGACGCGTCTCGGCCGAGCCCGCCTTCGCGCACCTGCGAATACGGCTGACGAAACTGCCGTTGGCGAAGTCGGGACGGGAAGCACTGAAGCCTTTCGGCTATGACTTGTTTGACAACTCGATAGTGAGTTTCCTACCGCCCCTAAACATACCCGTACCGGGCGATTACATCGTCGGCCCTGGCGATATCCTGCAAGTGCAGCTCTACGGCAACGTGAATCAACTCCTGTCGTTGACCGTCAGTCGCGACGGGCGCGTAGATTTCCCACAGCTCGGGCCGTTCCAGGTCGGTGGACGGCGCTATAGCGAAGTCAAGAGCGAGATCGAAAATCG
>JASHTN010000345.1 GCA_030040525.1 Gammaproteobacteria bacterium
AGGTGCCGCCGCTGCGTGCGGCTCGCGTGCAACCGAGGCTCGGCGGCGAGGATCTCTCCGACCTTCAGATCCAGGTACGCAGCAGTGAGCTCGACGGCGTGCGCCGGCACGACACGGAAGTACAGTCCGTTGAGCCAGCAGGAGCGCCACTCGTCCCAGCGCCCCTCGCGCACCAGGCGGTGGTCGTGCACGCAGTAGTGCCGCGCCTCGGCGAAGGTGCCGTCGGTGATCTGGTACATCCCGACGGCGCTCGAGGCCGGCCGGTATACCTCGAACGGCCGCAGTCTCCACGACCAGCGCCAGTAGGTGCGCGCCAGCGGGTTGCCGGACGCCTCGACCTGCGCGAGCGCGGCGAGCAGCTCGGGCGGAATGC
This sequence comes from Gammaproteobacteria bacterium, assembly GCA_030040525.1. Classification (GTDB taxonomy): domain Bacteria; phylum Pseudomonadota; class Gammaproteobacteria; order Steroidobacterales; family Steroidobacteraceae; genus 13-2-20CM-66-19. The sequence continues at coordinate 374 of JASHTN010000345.1, forward strand.
TGGCGGTCGAATAGCGGCGGAACAGCGCTCCGTAGTCCCGCCAGGTCTCTGCGGGCGTCTTGTAGAGCACGCCGCTCACCGGGAAGAAGAGCTCGGTGGGCTTGCGGACCAGCTGGTAGAGGCCGTTGGCGGCGAACGCCACGAGCAGCAGCGCCGCGAGCCCTGCCGTGAGCTGCACGAGCGGCGATGCCCTGCGCAGCAGGCGCAGCCAGCCGCGCAGCCGCGTGCGCGCTCTGCGGCGTGGCGTCGCGCCGCGCCGTTGCGCAGCTCGGACCCGGCGCGTCCTCATCGCGCACGCGGCGGCGGTTCCCCATGCGCCGCGCCTCCACTAACATGCGGCACTCCACCGCAGGCTGCCGCGAGGATCAGGCGTGACACTTGAGGCTGTCGAGATCGAGACCGGTCCCCGCCCCACCGGCAGCGTGATCTGGCTGCACGGGCTCGGCGCCGACGGCCATGACTTCGAGCCGATCGTGCCCGGGCTGGTGAGCCGGGGCGAGCGCGCGTTGCGCTTCGTGTTCCCGCACGCGCCGGTCCGCGCGGTAACCTTGAACGGCGGCTTCCGCATGCGCGCCTGGTACGACATCCTGGCGATCGATCGGCGCGCGCCACAGGACGAGGCGGGAATCCGCGCCTCGCAGGCGGCGGTCGAGGCGCTGATCCGCCGCGAGAATGAGCGCGGCGTGCCGACCGCCCGCATCGTGCTCGCCGGCTTCTCCCAGGGCGGCGCCATTGCGGTGTTCGCCGGGACGCGGCACGCCGCGCGCCTCGCCGGGATCATCGGACTGTCGTGCTATCCGGTGCTCGCCGATTCGCTCGCCGCCGAGCGCGCCGGCGCCAACCTCACGACGCCGATCTTTCTCGGCCACGGCCTCGAGGATCAGGTGGTGGCGCCGGCGCTCGGCGAATATGGCCGTGCGCTGCTCACGACGGCCGGCTACCCGGTGGAGTGGCATGTATACAGCATGCCTCACTCGGTCTGCCCCGAAGAAGTCGCGGATCTCGCCACCTGGCTGCGCCGCGTACTCGGACCGACCCCCGCGCGTGGTGAAGCGGCGTAAGTCCGCCGCACGTTCGCCGAAAAGAGCGAGGCCGCCCATAGGCGGCCTCGCTCGTACTCACCTTGCGGGTGATGCAGCCCGCGGATCAGAACCCGCCGTGGTCCGGCCCGTGGGGCGGTCGCTCGCCGCCGTGGTTCGAATAGCCGGGGGCGCCGTGGCCAGCCGGCTGCGGTCCGCGTCCGCCCGCATAGCCGCCGGCGTGCGGCGCGCCGCCGGGATGCCCCTGCGGATAACCGCCCGCCCCGTGGAAGGACGCGTCGCGGGCCGCGACCACACCGTGTCCGGAGAACTCTCCGGCGCGCGTCGTCGCAGCGATCTGCGGCCGGCCGCCGTTCACCGAGGCGCGCAGTGCGGGATTCGCCGCCGCCATCTGCTCGTGCTGGCGCTGCATGGCGGTGAAGGCCACGTGCTGCTCATGGGATGCAACGATCTCCGCGGGCGTCGGCCGCGCGACGATGCCGCCGACGCCACCGTTGAACGCGACCCGGTTCATGGGCACCTCGTTGATGACGGTGCGGTTGACGACGTACACGCCGCCGTTCCAGTAGCCGCCATGAAAGCCGACACCGGAGTAGCCGAAGCCGTAGTTGACGCCGCCGTAGAAGCCGACGTGCGGGCCCCAGTAGCCGGCGTGCCAGACGTAGGCGCCGCCTGCCCAGCCCCAGTAGCCCGGCGTCCAGAGCATGCCGACCGGCGCCAGCACCCAGGTTCCCGGCACCCAGTAGTAGCCTGCCGGGCCCCACGCCCAGTAGCCGGGCGTCCACACGTAACCCGCAGCGGGGACCGGCGGCGGCGTGTACACCGGCAGCACCGGCGGCGCGATGCTGACGGAGACAAACACTCCCGCATCCGCTGCCAGCGGCAGTACGGCGAGGAGCAACGCGGCCGCGAGGCCGGAGATGACTTTACGCATGCAGTGGTCTCCTTCGCTCAAACCTTGACCGAAGAATGCTGAACGTCTCCTGAATCCTGACACTCAATACCATGGGCCGAAATGCGCCTTCCTTGAGCTGCGTCACTGTCTGCAACGCGCGCTCGGGGCACGGGTTGACCGTCGGCAGGAAGCGACAGCCGGGGATGCGTCCGCCGGCGTGGCGCGGCCTCGGGCGGCGGCCCGCGCCGCTCAGAACCAGCTGTAATTGAAGCTGACGCTGACGCGCTCGGCCCGCGTCGTGTGCGCGGGCACCTCGTGCCGCAGCCAGCTCTCGAACAGCACGAGCTGGCCGGCCTGCGCCGGCAGCAACACCCAGCCCGCGCGTGCGCGCCGTGCACGCGCGGCACGCGGCGGCGCCGCCATGTAGAGCGGCAGCCGCGGATCCTCGAGCTTCAGGGCCGCGCTGCCGGCGGGGGCCGCGACGTAGTAAGTGCCGCTGATGGTGGACAGCGGATGCAGATGCAGGCCGTGGACTGCGCCCCGGCCCATGATGTTGACCCAGCAATCCGTCATGGTGAGCGTGCGCCGCGCCAGGTCGAAGCCGAGCGTGCGCGCAAACCGTGCGACGCACGCGTCGACCTCGCGCGCCAGCGCAGCAAAGGTCGGCGACCGCCGGTGCATGCGGCTCGCGGAAGCGTAGGAGGTGTAGCCGCCCGGGTAGTTGCGGGCCGACCAGCGCCGTCCGGCGGCATCGTCCGCGCGCAGCTGGCGGCATTCCGCGAGCAGCCGCGCGTTGAGCTGGCGCCGCCGCGCGGCGCTCAGGCGGTGAACGTAGACCAGCGTCGGAAAGAGCGCCCGCAGCGGCATGCCCGCGCGAGTATGCGGGCGCGCGCCCGACTGGTCTATGATCGGCACAGTATGGTGGTATCGAGCATTCCACTCCGCGGCGAGAGCCCGCCGCCGGCGTCTGCCGGCGCGGCGACCGTGCCCCATTGGATCGGCGGCCGGAGGGTGAGCGGGGCGGGCCCGAAGCTCGAGGTGTTCGACCCCGCGACCGGCGCGGTGGCGCGGCACATCGCGTGCGCGCTGCCCGCGGAAGTGGCCCTGGCCGTGGCGAGCGCGCAGTCTGCGCTGCCCGCCTGGGCGAATACTCCGCCGGTGCGGCGCGCGCGGGTGCTGGCGCGCTTCGTCGCACTCCTCAACGAGCGGCGCGATGCGCTCGCTGCGCTCATCACCGGCGAGCACGGCAAGGTGCTGAGCGATGCCCAGGGAGAAGTTACCCGCGGCATCGAGATCGCGGAGTTCGCCTGCGGGATCCCGCAGCTGCTCAAGGGCGACTTCACCGACCAGGTGTCCACGGGCATCGACAACTGGACGCTGCGCCAGCCGCTCGGCGTGGTCGCGGGCATCACGCCGTTCAACTTCCCGTGCATGGTGCCGTGCTGGATGGTCCCGATCGCGATCGCCTGCGGCAACACCTTCGTGCTCAAGCCGAGCGAGCGTGACCCGTCGGCCTCGCTCTACCTGGCGGAGCTGCTCGCCGCGGCCGGCCTGCCCGCCGGCGTGCTCAACGTCGTGCAGGGCGATGCAACCGCAGTCGAGGCGCTGCTCGCCCACCCGGACGTGAAGGCGGTGAGCTTCGTGGGCTCCACGAGCATCGCGCATTCCATCTACCAGCGCGGCGCGCAGGCCGGCAAGCGCGTGCAGGCGCTCGGCGGCGCCAAGAATCACCTGGTGGTCATGCCCGACGCCGACCTCGACCAGGCGGTCGATGCGCTGATCGGCGCCGCGTTCGGCTCTGCCGGCGAGCGCTGCATGGCGATCTCGGTCGCGGTGCTGGTCGGCGCGACCGCCGAGCAGCTCGTGCCGCGCCTCGCCGAGCGCACGCGCCGCCTGCGGGTCGGCCACGGCATGGCGGCGGACGCGCAGATGGGACCGCTGATCAACGCGGCGGCATTGGCGCGCGTGCGTGCTTACATCGAGGACGGCATCGCGAGCGGCGCGCGGCTCGTGGTCGACGGCCGAGGTGATCCCGCCAGCGGCGCCCCCTTCAGCGTGCCGGGATTCGAGCGCGGCTTCTGGCTGGGCGGCACGCTGTTCGATCACGTGACCCCGGCGATGCGCATCTACCGCGAGGAGATCTTCGGGCCGGTGCTGTCGTGCGTGCGGGTGCCGGACCTCGCCAGCGCCGTCGCGCTCGTCAACTCGCACCCGCTCGCCAACGGCGTCGCCTGTTATACGCGCGACGGCCACGTGGCGCGCGAATTCGCCCGGCGCATCGAGGTGGGCATGGTCGGCATCA
>JASHTN010000346.1 GCA_030040525.1 Gammaproteobacteria bacterium
ACGCGGCGGCGGCGAGCCTGGCCCCGAATGGATCGTCGATGTTGATCACCCGCCAGGCGAGATCCGGCCAGGCAAACAGCCGCGCCTTTGCCGCCCCATAGGCCGCCATGCTGCCGTGGTAATCGAGATGATCGCGCGTCAGGTTGGTGAAGGCCGCGGTGTGAAAGTGCACCCCCACGACGCGCGCCTGGTCGAGCGCGTGCGAGGACACCTCCATGCACACGCACTCGGCGCCGAGCGCGCGCAGCGTCGCGAGCTGGCGCTGCACGGTGACCGCGTCCGAGGTCGTGTGCACGGTCGGGGTGAGTTGCCCCGGCAGGCCAAAGCCCAGCGTGCCGATGTAGGCGGCGGGCCGGCGGCAGAAGCCGAGCGCCTGCGCGAGCAGCCAGGCGCAGGTGGTCTTGCCGTTCGTGCCGGTGATGCCGGCCACCGTGAGGTGCTCGGACGGGGCGCCGAAGAAGCGCGCCGCGATGACCCCGGCGCGCTCGCTCAAGCGCTCGACGCCGCCGACGAAGGTGCCCGGGGCGAGCTCCGGTACGGACGGCTCCTGCCCGCCGCCGCGCTCGTAGAGCACCGCGCGCGCCCCGCGCGCCACCGCCTCCGAGGCGAACCGCAGACCGTGATGCGTGCGACCGCGGCAGGCGAGAAACAGCGCGCCGGGCAAGGCAGCGCGACTGTCCTGCGTCACATCGCTCACCATGATGCCGGTGGGCACGGTGATCAGCCCCGCGGTGAGCTCCTCGAGCGCCCTGGGACGGCTCATGGCAGCGCCGCCGTACGCACGGCGCCCGGCGACGGGCTCGGCGGCAGCTCCTCAGGAGAGCTGATCGGCTGGTCGGGCGCGACCGCCAGCAATCTGAGCGCCCCACCCACCACGCGGGCGAACACCGGGGCTGCGACCTCGCCTCCCATGTGCTGTCCGGCGCTCGGCTCATCGAGCACCACCACAGCGGCCAGGCGCGGATTGCTGGCCGGGGCAACCCCGGCGAATACCGCCATGTAGCGGTCGGTGGAGTAGCCGCCCGCGACCGCCTTGAAGGCCGTGCCGGTCTTGCCGGAGACGCGGTAACCAGGGATTGCCGCGAGCTTGCCGGTCCCCTCCTGGCTCACCACCTGCTCGAGCATGCCGACGAGCTCGTGGCAGACCCGCGGATCCAGCGCGCGCTCGCCCGCCACCGGGCCGTCGAGCGCGAGGAATGAGACCGGTCGCACGATGCCGAAGGAGCCGATGGTGGCGTAGGCATGGGCGAGCTGCAGCGGCGTGACCGAGAGTCCATAGCCGTGCGACATGGTGACGATGCCGATCGGCCGCCATTGCGGGTAGGGAGGCAGCAGGCCCGCGGACTCGCCCGGGAAGCCGCTGGTCGTCACCTCGCCGAAGCCGAGCCCTGTCAGCGTAGTCCAGACCTGCTGCGGAGCGAGCGAGAGGGCAATGTGCGCCATGCCGACATTGGAGCTCTTGGCGAGCACGGTGGCGATGTTGATCGCGCCCAGGTTGTGCTCGTCCTCGAAGATCTTGACGCCGACTTTGAAGAAGCCCGGCGAGGTGTCGATGATGCTGTGCGCATCGTACCTGCCGGAAGCGAGTCCGGCGGCCACCCAGAACGGCTTGATCGAGGAGCCCGGCTCGAAGATGTCGGTCACGGCGCGGTTACGGTAGTCGGCGGCCTGCATCTGATCGCGGTCGTTCGGGTTGTAGGCCGGCTGGTTCACCATCGCGAGCACTTCGCCGCTGGTCACGTCCAGTACGACGACCGAGCCGGCGCGCGCGCGCTGCTCGCGCACGGCCGCCTTGAGCTCGCGATAGGCGAGGTACTGGATGCGCAGATCGATCGACAGCACCAGGTCACGCCCGGGGCGTGCCGGACGGATGCTCTCGACGTCCTGCACGATGCGCCCATAGCGGTCCTGGATGACGCGCTTGGCGCCGTCCTCCCCGGCAAGCCAGTGATCGAAGGCGAGCTCGAGGCCTTCCTGTCCGGCGTCGTCGACGTTGGTAAACCCGAGCAGGTGCCCGGTGACCTCGCCCGCCGGGTAGTAGCGGCGGTATTCGCGCGAGGTGTATACGCCGGGAACACCGAGCGCCTTGATGCGCGCGGCCTCCGCCGGCTGTTGGCCACGCGCGAGGTAGAGGAACGCGCGGTCGAGGTTGCTCGTGATGCGGCGCTCGAGCTCCTGGCGGTCGAGCCCGAGCGCTGCGGCGAGCCGCGGGATCTGCTCCGTGGCCAGTGCCAGCTCGCTCGGGTTCACCCAGATGGAGTCCACCGGGGTGCTGACCGCGAGCGGCTCGCCGTAGCGGTCGGTGATGGTGCCGCGGTGCGCGGCGATGTCGAGCACCCGCGAGAAGCGCGCATCGCCCTCCCGGGTGAGGAAGCTGTGATCGACCAGCTGCAGGTCGACCGCGCGCCAGGCGAGTCCGAGCGCGCAGCCGCTCAGCACGACCAGGAGCAATCCCGCGCGCCAGCGGAACGAGCGCGCGTCGAGGTCGCGTGCGCTGCGCGCTTTCATGGCGTGATGATCTCGATGTCTTTCGGAGGCGGCATCCCCATGTGCAGCCGCGTGCTGGCGACCCGCTCGACAAATGCATGGGTCGACCAGGCGCTCTGCTCGAGCTGCAGCTGGCCCCACTCGATCTCGAGATTGTCGCGTCGGGCGTTCAAGGCCTCGAGCTGAATGAAGAGCTCGCGCGCGCGGTGCTTGCAATAGATCGCACCGGCCGCCGATGCAAGCGTCGCGACCCATAGGACGGGCATTGCGACCAGCAGCAGGGCTTTGCTCCTCATGCGACTCTCCGCGCGGCTCTCTAGGCGATTCTCTGCGCCACGCGCAGCAGCGCGCTGCGCGCGCGCGGATTTCTCCGCAGCTCGGCGTCGGTCGGGCGGGTCTTGCGGCCGATCAGCTTCAGGCGCGGCTGCGCCGCCGGCGGCACAGCCGGCAGCTGCGCCAGCGCCGGGTCGAGCTGCGACTCGCGCTGCATGAAACGCTTGACCACGCGGTCCTCGAGCGAGTGGAAGCTGATCACCGCGAGGCGGCCGCCTGCGCTCAGCACCTCGAGTGCCCCCGCAAGCCCCCGCTCGAGCTGCCCCGTCTCGTCGTTGATGTACATGCGCAGCGCCTGGAAGGTGCGGGTCGCGGGGTGCTTGCCGGGCTCGCGCGTGCGCACCGCGCGGGCGACGACCGCGGCGAGCTGCGCGGTGGAGGTGAGCGCACGCTCGCGGCGCGCGTCGACGATCGCCTGGGCCACGCGGCGCGCAAAGCGCTCCTCGCCGAAGGTCGTGATCACCTCGCGTATCTCGTCGACGCCCGCCCGAGCGAGCCAGGCCGAGACCGGCTCACCGCGTGTCGGGTCCATGCGCATATCGAGCGGACCGTCGGTGCGGAAGCTGAAGCCGCGGCGCGGATCGTCGAGCTGCGGCGCGGACACGCCGAGGTCGAACAGCACGCCGCGGCAAGCACGACCGCGAGCGTGTTGCGGCACGAGCGTGGCGATATCGGCAAACGACGCGTGCACGAGCGCAAGCCGCACTTCGTCGGCAAAGCGCTGCCGCCCGGCCGCAACGGCCTGCGGATCCCGATCGAGCGCGAGCACGCCGCCTTCTCGACCCAGGGCCTGGAGTATGAGTGCCGTATGGCCGCCGCGCCCGAACGTCGCATCCACATAGTAACCGTCCGCTTCCAGGGCCAATCCCACCAGCGCCTCTGCGGCGAGCACCGGGACGTGGCCCTCCACGCTTCAAACCCGCCCTTCGAAGCTCAGCCGGCCCGTTGAGGCGCACCTACAGCGACAGCGACTCGAGCTCGGATGGCAGGTCGATCGCGGCGTCCTCGTTCTTGAGCCACAGGTCGCGGCGCTCGTTCCAGCGCGCCTCGTCCCACAGCTCGAAGCGATTGCCCTGACCGACCAGCATCCCGTGCCGCTCGAGCTGCGCGAACTCGCGCAGCTCCGGCGGCAGCAGCACTCTGCCGTGACCGTCGAGGGGCAGATCGGTCGCGTGGCCCACCATCAGGCGCTGCAGCCGCCGCGCCGTCGGATTCAGGCTCGGCAGACTCATCAGCTTGCGTTCGATCTGCTCCCATTCGGGCAGCGGGTAGATGAGCAGACACTGGTCCCGGTCCACGGTGACGACCAGCCTCCCCTGGGCGAGCTCCTGGATTTGCTCCCGGTAGCGCGTGGGCATGACCATTCGACCCTTGTCGTCCAGGGTGATTTTTGTTGCACCGCGAAACATGAACCTGTGGCGATGAAATCGCCCATTCCCCCCCACTTTTCCCCACCGGACGCCACTATAGGAATCGCGGATGAACTATGTCAATTGAAAAAGTGAGAAATTCGTCGCAATCACAACAACTTATGTAGATAAGAACAGTGCCCCTCAGGCGCCGGGGACGGGCATTCATCGGTTAGCAATCAGCGGCTTGCCTGAAGAAGCTTATACAGCCCCTCACGAGTCCCGGACCTGTGGGGCGGCTCGCTACGTCTCAAAGGCGTGGCGGATCCACTCGATGTGAGGTGCAGGCTGCTCCGGCCCCGACACCACGAGCACGTCGAAGCGCACCGGCAGCTGCGCGAGATCGCGCCGCCGCTGCAGCAGCTGCGCGGCCGCGCGGATGATGCGCCGCTGCTTGCTGCGCGCAACGCTCGCGGCCGCGCCGCCGAAGGCCTCCGAGCTGCGCGTGCGCACCTCGGCGATCACCAGCACGCCGCCGCCGTGCGCGACGATGTCGAGCTCACCCAGACGGCGCCGGTAGTTGCGCGCGAGGATCGTGAGGCCCTGCGCCGCGAGAAACTCCGCGGCCAGCTGCTCCGCCCGTCGCCCGATCTGCTGTCGCCGTGTCGGCATGCCTGCCGGTGCGGCCGGCCCGCGTCAGGTGTTAGTGTTGGATGTCAGGTCAATTTGCGACCGCTGCCGGCAACAGCCGCAACTCACCGTCCTCGAGCTGCGCCCAGCCGAGCTCGCGCTGCACGCGCCGCTCGGCGTCGAGGCTCAACCGACCGGTCAGCCCGTCGATGCGCATCCCGCCCGTGACGCTGCGGCTGCGCAGCGCCTGCGCGAGGCGATAGGCATCGAAACCGAAGGCAAACAGCCGGCTGCGGTGCAGTGCGCCGTTGGGCCAGGCCGCGCGCGCTTGGGCCCGCACCGCCTCGGCAAGATCGCCGCCGAGCATCCACGGCATGTCCGGGAACATCAGGCCGTCGAGGTCCTGGTTGAGGCGCACGTCCGGCTCGAAAGCATCCGAGGTCGCGTAAGTGGGAATGTCGCCGGCGTAGTGGTAACGCAGCTGCGGGCGCAGCAGTCGCTCGGTGCGGGCCTGTGCCGGCGCGAAGATGAACTCGATGTCGGTGCGGCGCCGCGGCTCGAACTGCAGCCGCGTGCCGAGAATCGACTCGAGGCGGTGGTAGCGGTCCTCGCTGTCGTTGATGCCGAGCACCGCGGTGATGGCGTCGGAGTAATCCGTGAGCGCCGGGTCGATGGTCGCGGTCGCGATCAGCTCGCCGCCGCCGGCGCTGAGCTCCTGACGGAACGCCGTGAGCACGCGTGAGCCCCAGTCCCCCTGCGGCACCAGCGCCACGCCGCGGCGGTGATGGTCCCCGAGGATACGGCGCGCGACGAGGCGCGCCTCATCTTCCGGCGAGAGCGCGTACTGGTAGAAGCTCGCCGGCGCCGGCTGCTCGGCCGGCAGGAAATTCAGCGCCAGGATGGGCGGGCGCGGGCCCGGGAACTGCGCCGCGGCCACCACTTCCTCGCGGGTGAGGGGTCCGACGATGAGATCGGCCCCCTGCTGGCTGGCGCGGCTCAGCAGCTCCGCCACGCCTGCGGCGCCGGTGTCGTAGATGCGCACGCGCGGCCGCTCGGCGGGCGGTGCCTGGTAGTAGGCGGTGAGGAAACCGTCGCGCACGCTGATCGCCGCGCTCGCAGCGCGCCCCGTGA
>JASHTN010000347.1 GCA_030040525.1 Gammaproteobacteria bacterium
GACTTCTTCGGCGACGGCACGCGCATTCCGCTGATCGTCGTGGCGAATCCGCAGTACCTGCCGCTGCGCGCTAACGGGTACATCTCCCACAGCTACGCGGACCATGTGTCGATCGACAAGTTCATCGAGCGCAACTGGGGCCTGCCGCCGATAACGCAGCGGAGCCGGGATAACTTCCCGAACCCGACACAACCGCCGGGCTCCTATGCGCCGGTCAACAGCCCGGCACTCGACGACCTGTTCGACTTCTTTAACTTTCCATCTCCGAGCGGCTTCTAGCCGCTCTCGGGTTCAGTCCTTGAGGGGGCCGCCGCGGGGCGGCCCTTTTTTTGGCGACCGCGGCAGCACACAGGCGCTCTTCCAGTGCCGCAGGCAGCAGTGCGACAGATCGGGCTCGGCACTGTTGATCACGGCGTAGGCCCAGCGGCTTGGCGCTGCAGAGGCGTAGAACAGTTTCGAGGCGCGGCTGCGTGTCATGTTCCCTCTCCCGGGCACGCGTCGGAATGACGCGAGCGGTGCAGAGGATTAGACGGCTGCAGCCGCATCCCCGGATACCCGCACAAGTCACCGTCAAGTACGCATTTGCCGCAGTCTCCGTGTGCGCAGGCTCACAGAAGTGACGGCCCCGGCGAGCCTCCGCCGGGGAGCGCTCGGCTCAGCGGGATTTCGGTAACTACGGATATGGCGACTTCGCGTGCTGGTGGAGGATGAGGCCAATCGCAAACTCACCGAAAGGTGGAGTGCTCGTGCAAACCGGACCACACCTTGACTGCCTGCTTGCCTGGATCGTACTCGCTGCCGTGGCGCTTGCCGGCTGCGACTCGGGCGACGGCTCCTCCAACCCGTCGAGCTCACAGGGCTCGACGACACAGCAGGCCGCTACGCCGCCATCGCCGTCCCCGTCGCCCCTACCGTCGCCGCAAACCTCCGGCGTGACGCTCGACTGGACCGCGCCTACGGAGAACACGGACGGCACGGTGCTCGCCGATCTCAGCGGCTACAGGATCTACTACGGTACCGATCCTAGTCAGCTCGATACCGTCATCACGATCGCGACCTCGGGTCTGACGACGTTCGTCGTAGATGGGCTGACGGTGGGAACCAAGTACTTCTTTGTCATGACCGCCCTGGCAACCGACGGCACCGAGAGTGCGCCCTCGAACCTCGCCTCCAAGGTCATCTCCTGAAAGCACCCGGAGAAATCTCCATGTACTACGCCCGTGATTCCGTCACACTCTCGACCGCCGCCAGGCCGGTCACAGCGAAACCCGCCGCAGCCAGGCCCGTCGCAACCCGGCCGGCCGCGATCCGCGCCGCGGAACGCAAGCCCATGCCGACCGCGGTGTCCCCGGAGCAGCCGCGCCATGTGGTGCAACTGAGCCTCTCGTCCGCGCCGTTCGATCCCGCGCGGATCCCGCATCTCGACATCTTCGACCTCTACCACCTCTACACCGAGGCGACTCTCGAGCACGGTCGGGTCCGGCACACGCTGCGCCTGGGCTTCTTCAAGCACGCGCCCACGGCGCGTACCATCGCGAGGTACCTGGAATCGTATTTCGACTCGCCGTGCATCGTGCGGATCGACGCCGCGGAAGTCGTGCGCTCCCTGCAGCACCGCATCGCACCGCGCAAGGACATCGGCGCCTCGGGACTGCATGCGGTCATCGAGCTGACGGCTCCGGCGGAGCTGCCGACGGCGGAGCTCACCCCGCCAACGCGCGCGGCTTCGCCCGACAGGGCGCCGCGTACCTCGCTGTGGGCGCGGCTGTTCGGCTAGCCCCAGGATCCGCAGCCGCGCAGGCCCCGGCTGCAAAGGCGTGCGCGTATCGAGGAGACCTTGATATAAGATCGTGAGACTATCGGGCGCAGGCCGCTCTCGGCTCGTGCGTCCTGAGGCTCACGTGATGGCCACATCCCGACCCCCCGATCTTTCGCATCCCATCGACTCGAGAGATCACGTTCTCGGTAATCCGCGCGCCCGGATCACGGTGGTGGAGTATGGAGACTTCGAATGCCCCACCTGCAAGCAGGCAGCCCCCTCGGTAAAGCTGCTTCTCGAGCGCTTCCAGGCTAAAGTCCTGTTCGCCTATCGCCACTTTCCCCAGGAGGCGATCCACCCGCACGCGCTGCGGGCGGCTGAAGCTGCCGAATGCGCCGGCGGTCAAGGGCGCTTCTGGGCTATGCACGATCTGCTGTTCGCGAATCAGCCGCATCTTGACCTGAAACACCTGTTCGCATATGCGGAGCGTGTCGGTCTCGACCACGCGCGATTCACCGCAGAGATGGACGACGAAGTCTATCTGCAACGCGTCCGTGAGCACATCGACAGCGGCCGCAGCAGTCACCTGCGCGCGACGCCGGGCTTTTTCGTGAACGGAATGATCGTGGACGTGTCGTCCGGCCTGCAGAGGCTGTTCGACGCGGTAGAGACCGCCTAGTGTTCGAAGATCTCAACTACGACGAGCTCCGACGCCGGGCCAACGCTCAACTGTCGGCTCAGGCCGTCGCCACGCTCGAGGCCCGGGGCGCGCGCCGCTCCGTGGCCCCGGGCGAACCGCTGTACTCGGTCGAGGACCGTCACTACCCGTTCGTCTACGCCGTCAGCGCTCGGCTGGAGCTCAAAGATCCCGACGGCATGGTGCTGGGCGTGCTCGATCCCGGCCAATACAGCGGTGAGCTGGGCCTGCTGTTCGGTCAGACCGCATTCGCCACCTGCAGCGCCCTCACGGCGGGCGAAGTCCTCCTGGTTCCCGCGGCTCAGATCGCCGAGTTGGTCCAGGTTGACCCGGAAATGAGCGATGTGCTCCTGTCTGCGTTTGCCGCCCGCCGGCTGTTACTGATGCAACGACAGCAGGGCATGCTGACTCTGATCGGTGAGGACGGCGCGCCCGGACTGCTGAGATTGCTCGAATTCGCCGAACGTAACCGCATTCCGTATCGCTGGCTGGACCCGGCTGTCAGCGCTCAGAAGGAGCAGATCCGCGGCGCCGCCGCGGAGGGCTCGGGCGTGCGGGTGGTCGTACGAGGGCGGAACGTGCTCAAGGAGCCGAGCGTTGCAGAAGTGGCGCGTGCCCTTGGCCTGGAGCTCGCCGCCAGCCGGGATGACCCCGTGGACCTCATCATCGCCGGGGCTGGACCGGCGGGCCTGTCGGCGGCGGTCTACGGCGCATCCGAAGGACTTCGCACCATCCTGTTCGATGACGTGGCGATCGGTGGCCAATCGGCCTCCTCCTCCCGGATCGAGAACTTTTTGGGTTTTCCGACCGGGATTTCCGGAGCCAACCTCGCATTCCGCGCCGAGCTGCAGGCCATCAAGTTCGGCGCAAAAGTCGCAGTGCCCCGGCGCGCAGTGGCTCTCAAGCCGAGCACCCTGCCCGGCTTCTACGAGATCACCCTTGATGACGGCTCCGTGCTGCTCGGCCGCTCGGTGATCATCGCTACCGGAGCGCGCTACCGCAAGCTCGGGGTGCCCGAGGAAGAGCGCTTCCAGGGAGCCGGGCTTTATTATGCGGCAACCGAGCTCGAGGCTCGGGCCTGCAAGGGGGAGGAGATTGCGGTCGTCGGCGGCGGCAATTCCGCAGGCCAGGCCGCGATGTTCCTCGCAACCCGCGCCTGCGATGTGCGGCTCGTGCATCGTGGGCGTGACCTGGCGGACAGCATGTCGCAGTACCTCGTCGAGCGGCTGCGGCGCGCCGCAAACGTGCACATCGAGACACGTTCCCAGATCGTCGAGCTCGCAGGCGACGAGCGTCTGCGCACGATCAAGATCCGTGACGGCGACGGCGCCGTCGTTGTGCGCTCGGTTGGCGGACTGTTCGTGATGATCGGTGCGGATCCGCGCACCGCGTGGCTCAAAGACACGGTGCGTCTCGACGATCGCGGTTTCGTCCTGACAGGACACGGTTGTGACCCTGACGCTCCCACTCCTTACAACCTCTTCCAGACCAGTCTGCCGGGCGTCTTCGCGGTCGGCGACGTTCGCTCGGGTTCTGTCAAGCGGGTTGCCTCCGCCGTCGGCGAGGGATCCGTCGTCGTACAGGCGGTTCACGCCCGGCTTGCCTCGCCGCGCGAGGCAAATGCGGTCAGGTCGACCTGACGGGCCACTTCCTTGACAGCGAAATTCGTGCCGCTGCTGTGCGCGGCGCTGCAGATGGCGGTCGCCGCCTCGGCGTTTGCCGCAGCGAGCGACCCGGCCGCGGTCCAGGTGCAGGCCCTGAGCAATTCGCTGCTCAAGTCCATGCGCGCCGGCCCCGCTCTCTCCATGACTGAGCGGTTCCGCGACCTCGAGCCGGTGATCGAGCAGGTCTTCGCCTTGCCGCTGGTCACGCGGCTGTCCGTCGGCCCGGACTGGGCGAGCTTCTCGCCGCAGCAGCAGAAAGCGCTGATCGCGGCCTTCACCCGCTTCACGGTTGCCAATTACGCTCACAACTTTCACGATTTCGACGGGCAGAGATTCGAGATCGACGCCAATGTCCTGAGTCGCGGTGCGGACAAGATCGTCCGCACGCAGGTCCTTTCCCCGCACGACAGCCCCGTGAGCCTGCTCTATCGGATGCGCGAGGTGGACGGCAGCTGGAGGGTCATCGACGTCATTGCCAACGGGGTCAGCGCACTCGTCCTGCATCGCTCGGACTTCGACGCGGCAATCGCCGCTGGCGGGGCTTCCGAGTTGATCGCCTATCTGAACAGGGCCAGTGACGATCTCATGAAGTAGCACTGGCCATCGTGTCCTTCGGGGTTGCCGGACCCATCAGCGCCGGTTGGAACAGCAGTGCCGAGGTGAGGGTCCAGACCAGAGATATCATCAACAGCTTGCCCATACTGGCTGTTCCGGGATGGCTCGACGCCCAGAGGCTGCCGAAGCCGGTTGCCGTCGCAAGCGCGCTGAAGAAAACTCCCCGCGCCAGGCTCGAGGTCAGCAGGTGCGAGCCACCCGAGCGCCAGGACACGACGAAGTAGATATGGAACGCCACCCCGATCCCGAACAGCAGCGGCAAGGCGATGATGTTGGCGAAATTCAGCGGCTGCCGGATCACTACGCAGGTAGCCAGGGTCAGGAGCCCGGTCAGGACGATCGGCGCCATGGTAATCGCGACATCGCGTATGCGGCGCAGCGCCAGCAGCAGCAGGGCGCATATGGCGAGGAATGACAGCACGCCCGCCTCGATGAAGGCGTCGACCACGGCGCGAGCATAGTCCTGAAGGTAGACCGCCGTGCCGGTAGCGTCGGGCGCTATCTTGATTGCAGCGGCGACGAATCTCCTGAGAACGGCATCATCGTTGGAATCGCCCTTCGGCAACACCGAGACGCGTGCCCGTCCGTCCGCCGTCTGCCACTGGCGCACCAGCTCCGGCGGCAGGGTCGCGAGGCTGACGGGCTGCGGCTGCAGGAGGTCGCGCATCTGCTCGAGGCTGGTCACAAATCCGGGGATCAGTAACTGCTCCGCCTTGACGCGCGCGGCGCGGTTGCCCCGGGCCAGGGCCTCGAGCTCGTCGGCGAGCCGGTGGGCGTCGGCACGCAGCGACGGCGATTCAAATGCGGCCTGACGCAGCTTCGCCACCGCCCGGGTGAGAGCATCGATGACCTCTGCATCGGTCGGTGGCGCCGCAACCTCGAGCGGATTCAGAGTGAGATCCATGAGGCTCGCCGCATCGGCGATGAGCGCGATCTTCTGCGGCTGTCCGCTTGGAATGAAACTCGAAAGCGTCCGAGCGCTGTAGACTGTCGGATCAGTTCTGAAGACTGCGGCAAGCCTGTCGGCCGCGGCGAGGCTGGGCCGGATGACTTCCAGTGTGTTCGGCGACTCATCGGGATCCCGCATCAGATCAAGCAGCGTGGCAACCGCCTGTGTCGTCGGGCTGCGCAGATGCATGGGGTTGAAATCAAACCGTACCAGCGGCAGCAGCGCCGCGCAGATCAGCCCCGCGAGCGCGCCCGAGCCGACCACCAGGACGCGGTTCCCCAACACATAGTTGTCGATCCGGGTCAATCGCGCACCGAGGCGCAGCGGCGCGCTGCGCGGCCGCGTGAGCGCGATCAGCGCGGGTAACAGCGTGAGGTTCAGCGCCAGCGCAGCCAGCAGACCCAGCCCGGCGATCACCCCGAGTTGCGACACGCCGTAGTAAACCGTCGGTGTAAAGGCCAGAAAGCCCGAGCTGATCGCCGCAGCCGCCAGGCTCAGCGACCTGCCCATGGTGCGTCCGGTCGCGATGAGAGCCGCGTCCACCTCCTGCCCAGCGCCGCGCTCGGCCCGATAGCGCACGCCGAACTGGATGCCAAGATCCATTCCCATGCCGACGAATAAGGGGATGAAGGCGACCGATATGACGTTGAAACGATGAAACAGGGCCAGACCGAGCGCCGTCGCCATCAGCAGTCCGACCAGAGTCGTCGCCAGTATCGCGGCGATCAGCCACGGCGACCGCACGGCAAACCAGAGCATCAGCAGGATTGCCGCGACGGCGAGACTCGCGATCAATCCCGCGCGTTGCGCCAAGGTGGCGAATTCCTCGTCCTGCAGCGGCACCTGACCGGTGAGGCGAACGCGCACCCCATGCGCGCCGTCGAGCGCAAGCCGCCCCGCGGTACTGCGGATCGCATCGCTCGCCACTTTGCCGGGTTGCAAGCGGGCAAAGTCGAGCACCGGATCGACCAGGATGATGTGCCGCAGCTCGTGTCGGTCTGCTTTGCGACCGGTGATCAGGTTCCGCCAGGAGAAGAAGGTCGGCTTGCCGGCAGCCAGGCGTTGCAGCACGCCGGCCAGAGTGCCGACGGCGGTGCGCAGCTCCTCGGACGTGGCTTCCCCCGTGTCGGTCCCACGAGTGACGAGGGACAGCGTATTCGCCAGTCCGCGCAGCGATGGATCGGACGCCATCGATCCGAGGAATGGCTGGCTCCTCAGGAGCTCGGCAAGCGTCGACTTGACGTCATCGGTCGAGGCGAACAGTAATCCGTTGTGTGCCCAGAATGGTCCGCTGTCCGGTCGCTGAACCGAGTGGAACAGAGCAGTCTGGGCGCTGAGGCCGGCGGCGAGCCTGGCGGTGGCCGCCTCGCTCAACTCGGGCGTTGCGCCGTCGACCACCACCACAATATCGGAGCTGTCCGGCGGGAACACCGCGTTGAACTCTGCGTGTCGCACTCGCCACGGGAGCTCGGGCGACAACAGCACGGAGGTGTCCGTTGTCATGGCGAAGTGGCGCGCGACGTAGCGGGCCATCGCTGCGCTCGCGATGCTCAGCACTGCCAGGACGAGCCACGCGTGCGCGGCGCACACAGCAACGAGGCGGACGATCGGCGAAGACTTCAGACTCACTGGCGGAATCAGCCGACCGCAGCGATCCCCAGGCTTGCGACTCCGGGCACCAGATCCCGGGCGCGGCGCGCCTTGGGCGTCTCTTCCATCTCCTCGTCCCTCGGGTGCTTCACGGCATGATCCCATAGCCCCGGGCTTGAGGATACGCTCAGGATGCCGGAGGGCTTGCCGGTTCGCGCCAGGTCAGGTCCGCGCATTCATGTAGTATGGACGACTGGCGGGGGCGGAATGGGTGGAGGCTGCGATCCATCTAAGAGCGATCGACTGGCTGATCCTCGGAATCTACTTCCTGTTCGTGCTCGGCATGGGCGTCGTGCTGCGGCGCCGGATCCATTCGAGCGAGGATTTCTTTCTCTCCGGACGCTCGATTCCCGCATGGGTCGCGGGCCTCGCCTTCCTGTCCGCAAACCTCGGCGCGCAGGAGCTGATCGGCATGGCGGCGTCGGGCGCCAAGTACGGCATGGCCACCAGTCACTTCTACTGGGTCGGGGCCATTCCCGCGATGGTGTTCCTTGCGCTCTTCATGATGCCCTTCTACTACGGCTCGCGTGCCCGCTCGGTCCCGGAGTACCTGCGGCTGCGCTTCGACGAGAAGACGCGCGGCTTCAACGCGCTCTCCTTCTGCGCGATGACGGTGCTGTCCTCAGGCATCTCGATGTATGCGATGGGGCTGTTGCTGAATCTGCTGCTCGGGTGGGACTTCAGCCTCGGCATCTGGCTGTGCGCCGGCATCGTGCTCGTCTACATCCTGCTCGGTGGGCTCACCTCCGCCATCTACAACGAGGTCGTGCAGTTCTTCCTGATCGTGTTCGGCTTCGCACCGCTGGTGATGCTCGGGCTGCACGATGTAGGCGGGTGGTCCGGACTCAGGGCGGGCCTGGCGCGCGTAGCGCTCGCACACGGCTTCGGCGCCGGAGCCTGGAGCGAGTCGTGGGCGTATCTCGGATCGACCGCCCTGAATCCGATGGGCGTCGAACGGTTCGGCCTAGTCATGGGCCTGGGGTTCGTGCTCTCGTTCGGATACTGGTGCACCGATTTCCTGACCATTCAGCGCGCCATGGCGGCGGATTCGCTGTCGGCCGCGCGCCGGGCGCCGCTGATCGCGACCCTTCCCAAGATGCTGTTCCCCTTCCTCGTCATCCTGCCCGGAATGATTGCCGTCGCGCTCACCCAGGGCGCGGGCAGCTCTGCGTTCGCGCTGCCCAACAAGCCTGACGGCTCACCCAACTTCGACCTCGTCATTCCGACCCTGCTCGGCCATTACTTCCCCGCGGGCCTGCTGGGTCTCGGGCTGACGGCGCTGATCGCGAGCTTCATGTCCGGCATGGCCGGGAATGTCACGGCCTTCAACACCGTGTGGACCAACGACATCTACCAGCCCTACCTGCGGCCCGGCGCGGGCGATCGCCATTACCTGTGGATGGGCCGGGTCGCCACGGTGGGCGGGGTGCTGCTGTCGCTCGCGGCGGCCTATCTCGCCGCGGCGTTCAACAACATCATGGACGTGCTGCAGCTGGTATTTGCGTTCATCAACGCGCCGCTGTTTGCGACCTTCCTGCTTGGCATGTTCTGGCAGCGGGCGAACGGCAACGGCGCGTTCTACGGGCTGCTCGCCGGCACGGTCGCCGCCGCCTTGCATCACGGGATGACGCTGCCGGCGCACGCCGTCGTCGGAGTCAAGGGCGGCTGGCTCGCAATCGAGCACCACTACCCCAGCGAGATGGCACAGAATTTCTGGACTGCGATCATCGCGTGGACGAGCTGCTTTGTCGTGACGATCATCGTCAGCCTCGCCGGCCGGCCGCCGGCCCCGGGGTCGCTCGTCGGCCTGGTGCGATCGGCGACGCCGCGCATCGATGCGGGTGCCAAGCCCTGGTGGCAGCGACCCGAGTTCCTGGCGGCGCTGGCGATCGCCGCGGTCGTCGCACTGAACATCGTATTCTTTTGAGCGCTCTGCTTGCCGGGGAGTATTGTGAATCTCGATATCCGCCTGCCCCTCGGGGTGCTGTTCAGCGTGATTGGGGTCCTGCTGCTCGGCTACGGGATCGCGAGCCGCCACACACCGCCCGGTGCGCCGTGGTGGTCCAACATCGACGCCTGGTGGGGCGGCGCCCTCGCCGCCTTCGGCACGCTCATGCTGATTCTCGCGCGCCGGCGGCACTGAGCGACCCGATGCGCGACTCCACCCCGGCCACTCCCGCTGGACTGCGTGCCGACTTCCGGCGGCACTTCGGTGGCGAGCCCGCGGTATGTCGCGCTCCGGGCCGGGTCAACCTGATCGGCGAGCACACCGATTACAACGCAGGCTTCGTCCTGCCGGTTGCGATTGCCTTCTACGTCTATGCCGCGGTACGCGCGCGCAGCGACGGCAGGCTGCGCGTGCACTCGACCCACTTCGACGAGACCGTCGAGCTGCCGATTACCGCGGGGCCGGCAAGCGTCACGCCGCCCGGCGGCGAGCGGCGCTGGAGCGACTACGTGTGGGGCGTCGCGCAATGCCTGCTGGCCCGTGGCGAGCCGTTGCCGGGGGCGGACCTCCTGATCCACGGCGAGGTGCCGCTAGGGGCGGGGCTCAGCTCCTCGGCCGCGCTCGGGATGGCTGCGGCGCTCGCGCTGACGCAAAGCGCCCGACGCCCGCTCGACCCGCTGACGCTTGCCACCCTCTGCCAGCGCGCGGAGAACGAATTCGCCGGCACCCGTTGCGGGATCATGGATCCCTTCACTGCGGCATTCGGCCGTGAGGGCTATGCACTTTGCCTCGACTGCCGGACGCTCACCTACCGCCCTGTGCCCCTCGAGGCGCACCAGCCGTCCGACGCGGCGGCGGCGGCGCCGCGCCTGGTCATCTGCAACACCATGATCCGACATCGACTCGCCGCCAGCGAGTACAACAAGCGGCGCGCGGAGTGCGAGCGCGGGGTGGCCGCCCTCGCCCGCCTGCTGCCGCACGTGCGCAGCTTGCGGGATGTGACCCTGGATGAGTTGCGCAGTGCGCGCCCGCGGCTCGATGCCGTGATCTTCCGTCGCTGCCGGCACGTCCTCACGGAAAACGCCCGGGTCGCCGCGGCCGCGACCGCCTTGGAGGATCGGGATTTCCAGCGCTTCGGACAGCTCATGGGCGACTCGCACTCGAGTCTGTGCCGGGACTACGAGGTGAGCTGCGATGAGCTCGACCTGATGGTGCGCCTGGCGCGCGAGCTCGATGGCGTCTACGGCGCGCGCATGACCGGCGGGGGTTTCGGGGGGTGCACGGTGAACCTCGTGCGGGAGGATGCCGTCGAGGGCTTCCGCCGCTTCATGGCCGAGCGCTATCGGCAGGCCACCGGGCAGAGCCCCGAGATTTACGTCTGCGAGAGCGCCGACGGCGCCTCACGGTTGATGCAAGCACCCGGCGAGGGGCAGTCATGGCAAAGAATCAGTCGGGACTAGATCTGCATGCGGCGGTTCACCGCCGACTCAATCCACTCACCGGCGAGTGGGTCCTGGTGTCACCGCACCGCACCGCACGTCCCTGGCAGGGCCAGGCTGAGACCGCGGCCGCTGCGGCAGCCAGCTACGAGCCGAGCTGCTACCTGTGCCCGGGTAACACCCGTGCGGGCGGCAGCGTGAACCCGAGCTACGATTCGACGTTCGTGTTCGACAACGACTTCGCGGCGCTGGGCGGAGTTCCGTCCGGCTCGGCCGGCCTCGACGGCGGTCTGCTGCAGGCTCGCGGCGAATCCGGCCTCTGTCGCGTCATC
>JASHTN010000348.1 GCA_030040525.1 Gammaproteobacteria bacterium
CGATCGCGATACGCATGCCTGCGGCACGCAGCAGCCGCAGCGCGTGAACGCAGGAGGAGGAGTCGCCGGAGAGGGCGCCCTCGGTGATCTCGAGATCGATCCCCCATGGCGAGTTGCCTGCCAGATCGCCGATGCCATCGAGGATCTCACGCGCAATACTCCGCCGCCTGAGCTCCGGAGGCGAGATGTTCACCGCGACGCGCAGCGGCGGCAGGCCCTGGCGCCGCCATTCGCGACAATCGGCCGCCGCCTGCCGCAGCACCCAGGCGCCGGTCTCGGCCATCAGGCCGGCGGACTCGAGCAGCGGCAGGAACTCGGCGGGCGACACCAGGCCTGCCTCCGGATCCTGCCAGCGCAGCAGCGCTTCGACGCTGGTTATTTGTCCCGTGCGCACGGACAGTTTGGGCTGGTAATGCAGGCGGAATTGCTGATTGTCGAGCGCATTGCGCAGCCGGTGCTCCATACCGACACGACGCGCGAGCTCAGAGTTCATCTCCATGCGGTGGTGCAGGTAGCGTTCGCCCGAGGTCTTGGCCTCCTTGAGCGCGGCTTCGGCGTTGTGCACGAGTTGGTTGGGCTCGCTGCCGTCCTGCGGATAGCAGGCGACTCCACTCTTGACCTTGGCGGGGATCTCGCGTCCATCAACGCTGAAGGGGCGGTCAAAGAGGCGTGTAATATCATCGTGCATGGAGTGGTGAAACTCGCTGTCGGCGCTTTCCGGCAACGCGTTCACGCACACGAAGGTCCCACCTCCCAGATGTGCAAGCTGCTCGGTATCGGGAAAGTATCCCTTGAGCCGATCCGCCACGCACTGCAACAGGCGATCCCCGGTGTGCCGCCCGAGGGAATCGTTGATGACCCGGAGCTGATCGATATCGAACACCGTGACCGCCAGGCGCGGCAGGCTTTCCGCACCGCGCGTCAGCAGGCGGCTTAAGCGCTCACAGAACAACGCACGCTTGGCAAGACCCGTCAGCGGCTCGAAATAGGAGAGAAACTGCACGGCCTCATACTTGTCCAGGTACTGGAGCGCAAACGAGAGGTTCGCGGCGACCTCCTCGAGCAAGAGCATTTCCTCCTGGCTGATGGTCGCGGGCGCGCGGGTGCCGCAGATGAAGGCCCCGACGGGAGTGTTGTCGACGCGCAGCGCCAGCACTGCCAGCGAGCGTACACCCGCGGCGAGCAGAGCATCCCGCCCCAGGATGGTGTAAGGACACTGCTCGGCGTCCGTGCACAGGATCGACTCGCCGGTGCGGATCACGCGACCCATGATGCTCGAATCGTCTTCCTCGCGATCGGCGACAGGGAATTCCTGTCCCGGGTCAGCCATGAACTCCTCGTAGCCGGCCCACCCCAGCGGGCGCGCCATGCGCGTGCGCGAATCGATGAGCGCCACCATCGCAACGGCATAGCCGCCTACCCGGCGGGCCAGCCGGCACGTCTCGCTCGCCACCTCCTCGCGGTTCTGAATCCGTACCAGCGCCGAGTTGATTCCCGACAACATCTGCAGCACGCCGGTCAGGCGGGCGACGCGTTGCTCGGCGAGCTGCCGCGCGCTGCGCGATGCGGCTTCTTCCAGCGCGCGCTGCACGGCCGGAACCAGTCGCTTCGGGTTGCCCTTCAGCACGTAGTCGACGGCGCCGCGCTTCAGAGCCTCGATCGCGCGCTCCTCGCCGATGGTGCCGGAGAGAAAGATGAAGGGCACGCTGGGCGCTTCGGCGCGGGCAATGGTGAGCGCCGCCATGCCGTCGAATCCCGGCAGGCTGAAGTCCGAGAGAATGATGTCGGGCAGCCGGGCGTGCAGCGCCGCGCGCATCTGCGTCTCGTTGACCACCCGCTGATAGGTACAGGCGTAGCCTGCCTGGGTGAGGCGCCATACGGCGAGCTCCGCGTCAGCCGTCGAGTCCTCGACGAGCAGCAGGTGCAGTTCATGGCCTGCGGTTTGCGCTTCGCTGGCTTCCATGTTCGGTGCGGCGACGCTCTACGGGCACTCCACAGCGTGTTCCATTAAGCGCCCGGAGGGCACGGGCTCCGCGGGACAAGCGTCACACTCTTCGCAGCGTTAATGTAGGTATTCACGCCGCACAGACCTCACATTCCTTGAGGTGGCGGTTTACGCCGCATCCTGCGCAGCCGGCCCCGGTACGCTGAAGTAGAAGGTGGCGCCTTCGCCTTCGGTGCTGTCCGCCCAGACTCTGCCGCCGTGCCGGGCGATGATCCGCTGCACGATCGACAGGCCGATGCCGGTGCCTTCGAAGGCTTCCTGAGAATGCAGGCGCTGAAAGACGCCGAACAGCTTGCCTGCGGCGCGCGTATCGAAGCCGACGCCGTTGTCGCGCACGTAATAGACGCTGGCATCGCCCTGGCGCAGCGCGCCGACCTCGATACGAGCCGCGTCCCTGCCGGCCGTGAACTTGAAGGCGTTCGACAGCAGGTTGACCAGAACCTGCTCGAGCAGCGCACGATCCGCGTAACAGTCAGGCAGCTCGCCGAGCTGCACCTCGACCTGCCGGGCGCCGAGCCGTTCCCTGAGGCGCTGCACGACCTCCAGCACCAGCTCCCGCAGCGGCACCGGCTCGCAGTGCAGCGGCTCGCGGCTGAAGCGCGAGAAGTGCAGCAGATCGTCGATCAGCCGATTCATCCGGGTCGCGCCCGTCCAGATGCGCTCCAGGATCTGGCGGCCGGGTTCCGGAACGCTGGCGCCGAACTCGGCGCGGAACATCTCGCAGAAGCCTTCGACGGCACGCAACGGCTCGCGCAGGTCATGCGAGACCGAGTAGGAGAAGGATTCCAGCTCCTTGTTGGCCGTCTCCAGCTCCTGCGTCCGCTCCTGCACCCGCAGCTCGAGCTCCTCGTTCATGCGTCGCAGCTCGGCGAGCAGCGCGGCCGTGGCAAAGGCCGCGGCGGCCGTGCGGGCCAGCACGTCCAGCGCCTTGAGCTGTCCGGGGCGCATGCCTCGCGGCCTGCGGACCGGACTGAAGCCGAGCACACCGAAAAACTGTCCGCCCGAGACGATGGGAAGGGCGACGCCGATCCTGGCGTCGAAGGGATGGGCGAAGAGTGCGCCCGCTTCACCGTGCCGGCCGGGATCCTCGAGCTCCCGTTGTGCGCGTGCCAGCCACTGCTCGAGCGCCGCTGCCGGTACGCTCACCGGGGACTCGAGCGCCTGCTTGCCGGGGCCGGTGGCTCCTGCGAGTCGCAGCGTCGGCTGCTCCGGGTCCGGCTCGAGCAGGTAGACGGCGTCGGCATCGTCCTGGTGGCTGGCCGCGGCCAGTGTGCGCTCGACAACTTCCGCGTGCTCCAGACCGTGGGTGATCGCCCGGGCGAGCTCATAGATGGAGACCGACTCGCGCAGTTGTATGTTTTCCAGCTGCAGCCCGCGTACGGCAAGCGCACGGGCCAGCACCGGCAGAATGCTGTTGACCTTGAAGGGCTTCAGCACGTAGTCGACCGCTCCCGCCTTGAGCGCGTCGACGGCGGTTGCGATCGTGCCGTGTCCGGTCATCACGATGCAGGCCAGGTCGGGGTCGATCTCGCGACAGGCACGCAGCAGAGCGATGCCGTCGATCTGCGGCATCATGAGGTCGGTGAGCAGCAGATCGAACGACTCGGCGCGCAGCGCCGCCATGGCCTCGTGACCGGAGGTGAATCCACGGGTGACGTAGCCCTCCTGCTGCAGCGTGTCGCACAGCGCCTGCATGTGCGGCGCCTCGTCGTCGACGACCAGCAGGCGCGGAGCCGGCAGCGCGCTCATGCGGAGTCCACCAGTGACTGGGCCGGCTGCCCGGCCGGCGCCAGCTCCGCGAGCGCCGCGCGCACTTCCGCGAGCCGCGGCGGCTTGCTGAGCACGCGATCGACGTGCGCCGGAATGTCGTTCTCGGCCAGCAGTCGCCTGCCCCAGCCGGTGAGCAGGATCACCGGGGTCTTGGCGGACGCCGCCTTCACCGACGCTGCCACCCTGCGGCCGTCCACGTAGGGCATTCCCAGGTCGGTGATCACCACCGCGAAGGGCCGACCCTGAGTCAGCGCCGCGGTGAAGGTGTCGATCCCCTTCTGGCCGCCGTCGGCGACGGTGATGCTGTGACCTTCCTGCTCGAGGATGTCACGCAGGGACTTGATCAGCATCGGATCGTCGTCGACCAGCAGGATCCGCAAGCGACGCGCGGGTTGTGGCAGCTGCGGGCTGCGCGTCGCGGCGCCGACCGGCATATCGGTAACTGCGAAGATCAGCCGCATGGTCGTGCCGCGGCGCACGACGCTGTCGATCTCGAGCTCGGCGCTGTGGCGTTGCACCATGCCGTAGACCATTGCCAGCCCGAGTCCCGTGCCGCGTTCACCCTTGGTCGTGTAGAAAGGCTCGAGACAGCGGCGCCGGGTCTCCTCGTCCATGCCCAGGCCGGTATCCGCGACTTCGATCTGCACGTGACGGGTCAGGTCGCCGCCGTTTCCGGCAGTGACGACTGCGGTGCGCAGCGTGAGCGTCCCGCCTTCCGGCATGGCATCCACGGCGTTGAAGATGAGATTGGTGAGCGCGTCGCGGATCTCGACTTCCGAGCCCATGATATCCGGCAGATCGTCGCTGAGCTCGGTTTGCAGCCGGATGACGATCCCACGCTGCTGTGGCAGATCGCTCCAGCGGGCGCGCGTCAGGTTGATGACCTGCTCGATGAGGCGGTTGCAGGCGACGGGCGAGAGCACCAGCTCGGCCTCCCGCGGCCGGTAAAACTCGCGCATCCGGGCCACAGTCTCCGCCACATCCTCGATTGCGGTTTGAATGGTGCCCAGATAGCCCCGGGCTCGCTCGCTCAAGCCGGGCTCGCGCTCCAACAGCGATTCGGTATAAAGCGCAATGGGCGAGATGGCGTTGTTGATGTCGTGCGCAATGCCGCTCGCCATCTCGCCGAGCGCGCGCAGCCGCTCCTGCTGCATGATCGCCTGCTGCGACTGGCGCAGGTCGTCGTAGGCGCGCTGCAGGGCGCCGTAGAGATGCGCTTCGTGCGCGGCGAGCGCGACGTGTTCGCTCAGCTGGCGCAGGAACTCGCAGTCGGCGCTGCTGAACGCCTCCGCGGCGTGGCGCGCTGCGACCAGCACACCGAAGACCCGCCTTTCCACCAGCAGCGGCGCGATCACCAGCGACTGCACCGACGCCTGCGCAAAGCGCTGCGGGAACGGAAACTTCATCTGCCGCGTGTCGGGCTCATAGACCAGCTCGCCCGCCACGCAGCGTGCCAGCCCGTTCTGATCGATCGGCACCTGCTCGCCCTCGGCAAGCCCGAGCGGGGCGCCGAGCCGCTGGCTGCGGGGTCCGATAACCGTGATTGACAGGGCCTCGGCGCTCGCCTCGTACATGCACATGCAGCCGAAGTCGATGGGCAGATCCTGTTCCAGGGTGCTGAGCACCACGCGGAACACGCTCGGCAGATCGTGACGCTCGCCGGTCGCACGGGTGATCCGGTGCAGCAGATCGAGGCGGCTGAGCTGGCTGTGCAGCTTGGTCTGATCGCTCTCGATACGCGTCAGCATGTGGTTGAAGGCGTCGGTGAGCAGCCCGAACTCGCGGCCCTCCGGCCGCACCGCCCGCACCGAGTAGTCGCGGCGCTCGGAGACCTGCTGTGCAGTGGTGGCGAGCGCCAGGATCGGTTGCGAGATCACCCGCTGCAGGCGCCCGGAGATCAGGTACGCGGCGAGGCAGCAGACCAGAATGAAGACGGCGCCGATCGCCGCGAAAAGCTGCAGGTGCTCGTAGATCTCGCCGAGATCGGACTCCAGGTACAAGGTCCCCATCCGCTGCTCACCTTGCACGACGGGCTGCACGCCGCGCAGCACGCCGCGGTCGAAGCGGTAGTCTTCGCCCGCCGCCGGCGGCGGGGCGGCCGCCGCGGCTGCGGCGCGCTCGGGGTAAGAAGCAAGCAGCCGCCCGTCCTTGAGGTAAAGCCGTGCGGCGATGACATGCGGCTGGGCCTTGAAGGCGGACAGCACCTCGCGCGCATCGTCCGGGTTGTCGAAGGCGAGCGCGGCGGTGCTGTTGGCGGCGATGGCGCGTCCCAGGATCTCGAGATTGCGCAGTGTCACCTGCCGGAACGTCAGGTACTCGTAGGTGAAGAATGCGCTCGAGGTGATCACCATCAATGCTGCGCAGGTGAGCAGAATGATGGTCATGAGCGTGCGGCGGATTGGCCGTTCGTGCGCCGGCATACGGATCTATCCCCCTCCAGTGACGATCTCGGCCGCCCGCGACAGCTTCGAGCTGATGGTGAGATTGCTCGCCTTGGCGGCCTCGAGATTGATACGCAGTCGAATCCGCTTGTCTTCCCTGACGAGTCCGATGATCACGCCCCGCGGCAGCGGTCCGTCCGCATCCGTCACCGTGAGGACGCTGCGCTGCTCGAGCACCGTTGCCACCCCGTCGAGGTGGGACAGCTCGCTGGCAGGGATGAACAGGATCTGACAGGCGCGGATGTCGGCAACCGTCGGGTAGCGCTCGATCGCCAGCGGATGCTGATTGACCGCTTCGCCGCGCACCACCTCGTCGAGATCGTGTCCGAAGGGATCCTTGCCGAGGACGCCGATGACGAACGGCGCGTTGGGGCGCGGCTGGGCCGCCGCCGGCCACTCGACAAAGTGGGCAAAGTTGAACAGGAATACCGCCTTCAGCTGGTACTCGGAGACCGGCGCGGAGACGCCTGCCAGGCCGCACGCGAGCAGCAGCAGCGCACAGCGCAGCCGCAGCGGCCGCGCCCGGATGTACTTCAGAAGCCCCACGTGATCTTTGCGTACACGCTGCGCACCAGCTCCTCGCGGCTCGGCGACGGAAAGCCGTATTCGGTGTGCAGGTCGTGGAGGAGATTGCGGCCGGCGACCGACAGCTGGAGCCGCTGGCTGATCTGCCAGGCCAGCCGGGAGTCGAGGCCGAAGTAGCTCGGCACGGTTCCCAGCACCGGACCGCCGGTGGGGCCGTTGTCCATGTGCAGCTCGTCCACCCAGCGCAGCGCAGCGTCGAGCGTCACTCGACCGGGCAGGTCCATGCTCGAGCGCAGTGCGACCTGCTGCTGCGGATCGGCGGTCTCGTTACCGGCAGCGGTGGCGTCGATCGCTCCGGGTTTGACGTGGATGTTCTCGCGCAGCAGATCGTAGCCGGCGTGCAGCCGCCACCAGTCCAGCAGCTGATACGAGGCGCTCAGCTCGGCCCCGTAGGTGTGGCCTTCCAGGTTGTTGCCGAAAGTGTCCGGATACGGGTAGGGGTAGAACACCGTGGTCGGCGTCGGAGTGATGCTGCGCAGATCGTTGTAGTCGTTGTAGAAGGTGGAGAGGGAAAGCGACACGTTCGGCCCGAGCGTGGCGCGATAGCCCGCTTCGTAAGCAATCAGCACCTCGGAGACGAAGTCCGGGTTGCCCAGCAGATAGTTGGTCGGGAACTGAAAGGGCGGCGGCGCATTTTCGAGGCCGGTCGGCGTCACCAGGTCGTAGTCGTAGCGCGAGGGCGTGCGCACGGCGCGCGAAACGGCCGCCCACAGGAGCTGCGCCGGATCGACGTTCCATTGCAGACGTGCGCTCGGCTCCACCTCGTAGCCGGTGAAGTCGTTGTGCTCGAGCTTCGAGCCGACGGTGAGATAGACGTTCTGCGCGAGCAGGATCTCGTCCTGCAGGAATCCACTGTAGAGCGCCTGCTCGAGGACCGGCGGCGAGAAGCGCACCAGCGAGAGGTCGTAGTCGGCTTCATCGGTCCAGCGATAACCCAGACCCCAGGTGAGCGTCTGCCGCGTGCCCCAGCCGAAGTGGTACTGGAATTCCACGTCGTAAGCGTCGAGGTTGTCCGTGAGCGCCGCCGCCGGAAAGCCGCTGTAGTAAGGGGGAACCGGGGGGCTGGCGGCAACGGGGTCCGACAGATACGTGTGGTCGTAGTAGAGCTGCAGACTCATCGAGCTGCCGTCGGACGCGGTGTGCGTCCAGCGGCCGAGGACGTTGCCGCCCGAGCGGGCCGCCTCGAGGTTGTTGCCGTCGCCTTCGGTGCCGTTGTAGACGTCGCCCTGCAGCGTGTAGGCGTTCTCGGCCGAGGGCTGCGCATCCATGCGGAAGCCGCCGCGGGTCATGTGCCAGGCATCCTGCGCGTTGGCTCCCGTGCTCGTGACCTCGTCGCCGTAGTCGGTGTACTTGCCGTACACGCGCAGGTAGACGTCGGGGGCGAGCGTCGCACCGTAGCGTGCGCCGTCCTGCTCGCGGAGCTCGTTGCCGCCTCCCGCGAAAGCGTAGGCACCCTGCGTGTCCCCCGCGCTCTTGGTGACGATGTTGATCACGCCGTTGACGGCGTTGGCGCCCCAGAGCGTGCCGCCCGGCCCGCTGATGACCTCGATGCGCTCGATGTCCGCGAGCAGGTAGTCCTGCACGTCCCAGAGAACTCCGCCGTACAGCGGCGTGTAGACGGCCCGGCCATCGATCAGGACCAGGAGCTTGTTGGCGAGATTGGCGTTGAAGCCGCGCGCGCTGATGGCCCAGTCGTGCGCGTTGATCTGTGCAACTTCCAGGTTATCCGCAAGCCGCAGCGCCTCCGGAATGGTCGTGGCGCCAGAGCGCCGTATGTCGTCCGCGGTGATCACCTGGATGGAGGCAGGGGCCCGCAGCAGCTTCTGCGGCGCCTTGGCGACCGAGGTTACCTCAACGTTCATGAGATCCTCGACGCTCAGCTGCTTGAGCTGGCCGGTCGCGGTCGCCTCGGGCGTGTCGCCGAGCGACTGGCCGGCTGCCTGCCCGAGCAGCAGACACGTCAGCAGCGCGAGCCCACCCCGGCGACTGCCGGCGCCAGCGTGCTTACAGATCGTGGGCGACAACCGTCGCTCCGTGGCCCTGGACATACTTGTCCTCCACCGAAGTCAGCGCGTAGCCAAGAAGTCCGCGCGGATTTCGTCCTGCCTGCGCACACCATAGAAGCCGCGCAGAGCCGCAGGAACGCTTGT
>JASHTN010000349.1 GCA_030040525.1 Gammaproteobacteria bacterium
AGAAGGCCGCCGACGTAATTGGTAGTCTCGCTCGTCCCGTTACCCGTATACATCTGCTGCCAGCGCATGCGGTCCGGGCCGTAGGAGAAGGCTACGGTTTCAGCCGTTGAGCCACTGCCAGCATTCACCGTGACCGGGTAGTTGTAGCTCGTCCACGTGATCGAGTTGCCCTGCCGCGCTGTGGCATTGCCATTGGCATCATAGGTGTAGGCATACGCGCTGCTTCCGGCTTGGGTCACTGCGTGCTTTTGCGTCGAGCTGTAGGTCCAGGTTGCACCGCCCGCGACGTCGCTCCGGGAGGTGATGTTCCCCATCGTGTCGTCGTAGGTGACGGAGAGGTTCTGCGTGCCGTTGAGCGACGTCGAGGTCAACCGGTAGTCGTTGTCGTAGTAGGCATTTTCCGTGAGGCTGAGGTTATTGTCCTGCCGCTGCGTCACGTCTCCCATCTCATCGTAGAGGAAGGCGAGGTTCTTGACCCCTGAGCCGCCGCTGACGCCGGACTCATCCGTTCCGAGCCAGCCGGTGACCGCGTCGTAATTCCGGTTCGTCACGATCCCGTTGCCGAGCGTCTCCTCGGTAATCTGACCGGCCGGATTCATCGCGTTATTGGTCCACACCGTCACGTTCGGCGTGTCGGAGACGTCCGTGACCGACTGAAGGTACCCTTCCGAATAGGCGTACTGGAGCTCGAGCGAATAGGTGCTGGGGTAGCTCGCCGGATACGTCAGCGTATTGAGCAGGCCGGTCGTTGCGTTATAGGCCCAGGTATAGGTGAAGGTGCCGTTCGCCCCGGGGAGGGTGATCGTGCGCTGGGACAGTCGACCGTCGCTGTCGTAGGTCTCGTTCTCGGCATAGCCGGGGTTGCCGGTGCAGCTGGTCGGACTGCTCCCGGTCCCGGTGCACACGCTTTGGAGCTTGCCGATGTTGTAGCTGGCCGCGCTCGACCCCCAGGTCCACTGAGTAAAGTAATCCGGCTCGCTACGCGTCAAGGGGCGGGATAGCGCGTCATACGTCTCCGAGAAACTCTGCCCCTTCGCGTCCGTCCACGCCGTCTTTTCTCCCAGCGCATCGCGCGTGAACGTCCACGCGCCCATGTCCATATCGGTCGCGGAGGCGAGATACGCTCCGAGCCCATAGTCGTACGTCCCTGTCCACAGCGTGTTGCCTGAGCTGTCGGTGACCGAGGTCCTGTTCCCGGCCGCATCGAAAGCGGTCGTGACGGCATAGCTATAGGCGTCCTTGGTTTGCCGCAGCCAGCCATTGACATCGTGGATGAGCGTTCGGGTGTTCGACAGCGCGTCCGTGACGGTGGTCGTCCGGCCGGCGTAGGCATACGAAGTTGTCTGTAGATTGCTGTTCGTTGAGCTGATGGGCCGCTGGCTTTGCGTCAGGCGATTCAGCAGATCATAAGTATTGGTCGTCCAGTAGCTGCACGGTGTCGTAATTGCGCTATACGTGCAGGGAAACGCGCTCTCGCTGACTCGCCCGAGAGAATCGTACCGCTTCTCATTTCGTGAGTAGGTGCTCCCGCTCATCATGATCTGGAGGTTCACGAGCTCACGCCCGACCGCATCACGAAAGTCCACGCCGTAGCTCTGCACCGTCGCGTTCGTATTGTAGACATCGTGCAGGATGTTGATCCCGTAGGTACCGGACCCCAGCGGACAGCCGATGTAGCTGGCGCAGTTGTAGTACGTCCAAGTGGTGTAGGTCCCATCGGGGCGTGTCTCCTGGCTCTTGCGGCCGAAGCCGTCGTACTGCCAGGAGGTCGTGATGCCGTTCGGGTCCGTCGCGCTGCTCTTCTTCCCGTAGCTGAAGTTGTAGTTGTACTGCGTAGTAGCGTTCGTGGGATCCGTGACCGACATCGGGAACTGACCCGTCGTGCCCCAGTTGCTCGTGGTCACGCGGCCCGTCATGTTGGCGCCCGTGATGGTATCGCTGTTCGCATTGCCGAAGGCGTCATAAGCGAGCGCCTCCGTGACCGCATACGAGGCTCCTGAGTTTGACTGCGTGACGATCTGCGTGTAGTTGCAGTCGGTCGTGTTGGGTGTGAAGGTCTTGGTGACCGTAACCGACGTCCCGCCGCCTGAAGCGGTATAGGCCACCTGGCTTTGCGACAGGAGACTCAGGCACCAGGGGCTCGTGCTCTCATCCGGCGTGTTGGTGACGGTCGTCGTCCAGGTCTGACCGGTGTACGGGGAGTTCGGATCGTTATCCGTCACCGTCTTGCCAATGGAGGTCGGATTCCCGTAGTTGTCGAGGGTGTAGTTTGTGCTCGTGGTGGTGACGAGATCGCCGTTCTCGGTTCCACCTACCTCACGTCGCTGGTTGGTGACGTTGCTGAAGTAGGCAAAGTATCGTTCCTGATACTGTGTTGAGCTCAGCGTGACGAGAGAAGCCAGTGTGGCGCTGGTATAGCTTGGCTCGAACGTCAGAGTGCTCCCGGTAATTGTGTCTGCAGACTGCATTCCGGTATAGGGAAAGGAGCGCTCGAAGTACTTCGTGTCCTCGAGCTCGTTGCGGCTGTCCCAGTCCGTGGTCGCGTAGAACGCCTCAAACCCGCGGCCCTCAAGGTTGATGGTGGCGCCGTAGTATCCGTACTCGTGGTAGAAAGTCCCGCCGGAAGAGCTGCTCGGATCGCTGAAGGTCGCCTTGCTGACCACGTACATGGGAGCTATAAGATCCTCATCGGGATACGTGGCGTTCGTGTACTTGTCGTAATCGCCCTGCACCATCGAGATGTAGCTTGGAGTCGCAGAGTTCCCGAAGCCGTCCGTCGCGGAGGTCAGAAGATCGGGCGGTGTGTTCGCCCCGTTATGGGGGTAGTAGTAGGCGGTAGTCCCGCTCCAATACCCGAATGCATCCTGACCATCCCCCGTCGGGTCCGAGAGCGTGAAATACACATCTCCACTGCTATAGGGAATAGACGTCGAGATCAGGCTTGCGACGCCGTCTCCCGTAGACACGTAGACGCCCACGGTACTCCCGTTCGCCACGAGAATGTCCGTTTGCCCATCCCCGTTCCAGTCCATCGCGCCGATGACGCTGCCGTTGCTGAGAGTCACTGTGCTCGGCGTTGAGCCGTTGCAGCCTGCGATGAAGATCGTGCCACCGACGATGTAGTCGGTGCAGGAGTCGGAATTGAAGTCGAGAAACGCGACGGGAAGTTCGGTGCTGCCCGTGGCCGAATAGATCAAGTAAGGCGTGAACGTCGGACTCGCAGTCGTGCCGCCGGCGATCATCTCGTAGGTATTGACCGTGTAAGTGCAGCCAGTCTGAGGCTCCACTTGTTGACTCGTGATCACCTGGGACCCACTGCCACAGGTCGGACTGTTTTTGGTGATGGTCTGCATGGCGATGTCATCGCGTCCGTCTCCATTGAAATCGAATCGGCGCAAGGTGCCGAGGGCGAGCGTCGTATCGCCGGCGTTGTCGGTGTTGCTCACCAGCACCGGCTCTGCAGCAATGACATCGTTACTGAGCTCGTAGGTTTGTATGGCACTGCCGAAGCTCACCGAGCTTCCCGAGCTCGTATTGAGATGTACGTCGATGGTGATGGTCGAGGTCGTGACCCCGTCGGAGGTCGTCTGGCTGAAGTAGCTCGCGACGAGGTCCGGCAGTCCATTGCCATTCACATCGGCGAGCAGGTACTGGACTGCGGTCGAGTCGTACGCGAGTCCGGTCGAAGTCTTGGTGAAGGAACTGCCGTTCCAACTGTAGTAGTACCAGGTGCCGCTGACCGCGGCGAGGATGCCGTCCTGGCTGGCGTATCCGTTGAGGTTTCCGGGAAGGATCTGGCTCGCAGTGCTCGGGATTCCTGTACTCACTCCAGTGCCATAGCCGCTGGCCGAGCCAAAGGCAACGTAATAGGTGCTGCCACTCAGGTAGAGCAGGTCGGGATACCCATCTCCATTGAAGTCGTAATGGACGTAAGGGTTCGCCGACGTGGTCGCTGCGGTCGTCGCCGTCGTCGAGACGCCCTCCGTGCCGCTTTGGTACGTGATCACCGTGGGAGCGAGGCAGCTCGATGTCCCCGAGCCCGCGCATTCCTGGACGTCACTGAGGATCTCGCGGCCGGTGGTCGAGGAGGTGGAGTACGTCAGGTACGTCGTCCTCACCGTCGTGCCCGAATAGGCCACCACGATCGAGGTCAGGAGGTTCGAATTCGACACCGAGGTACCGGCGACATAGGCGTAGACCGGTTTGCTGTTCGTCCCGTAGTTGAAGGTCATCGTATAGTTATAGGTGCTGGAACCCGAGCTACTCGGGGTCCAGGAGATGACGCTCGGCACCACGGTCCCCACGACAGCCGTGGTGGAGTAGCTGACCGTCATCGTGTTCCCGTACGGGTCGCTCACCTTGTTCAGCATCCAGCTGTCGGCCGTACTTGAGCCGCTGGCCAGGACCTGGGAGTTCCCGCCGTTTCCGTAAGTGTACGTGACCCCATTGCGGTCGACGGCCGTGAAATACGCCGGCCCGTTGCCGGCGCTGCTCTCCGCCGTGACGTTGACGAAATTCGCCACTTCGCTCTGGTACGTGGATCCGGCGGCCCCATAGGTGCCCGAGGTGAGGCGCAGCCGCTGCCCGTCCATGCAGTAGCCGTCGCCCGTCACGAGCGCGACCGGCGCGGGCGCGGCATCCTGCGCGAAGGTGAGATTGCAGCGGTAGATCGAGCTCAGGCCGCTCAACCCCCAGCCGACCCCGACATAGCCGTTACCGCTCTGACTGTTGTAAGTCAGCGCGATGTGCGGCGTCACGCCGCGAGGTCCGGGCGGCGCCCAAATCGGGATCGTGTAGCTCGCAGCGCCCATCGGTGAGACACCAAAGGACCCCTTCGTGCGGCCCGCCGCCCCGGTCGAGTAGACGGTCGCGCTGGCCGCGGCGCTGAAGAGCGCGGCGGCGGCGAGACTAAACAGAAAGAAAAAGACTGAGACCGAGTGTCCGGGATGCAGCGTCGTTCTTCTCGTCGATGCTTTGTTCACGGTCGACCCTCCCCGTGCACCGATGCGCGAACTCAAAGCCGCCGGGCACCCGAGTCGCATTTCAAATCTGTCTCGACAGTTCCATTTGTCTCACGGCACGGCGCCGCGCGCGCCTCGATGACCTGTGCGCGCTGCATTTCTCTTCACTTACACTCGAAATAGACTCTTCCGACCGGGCCGGCGCTCTGGTGATGCGACGTGATCGTCGAGGAGAGACCGCGGGCGCGGCGTTGCCGGCAGTTGAAATCAGTTGCGGCGCATCGCCGCGGTGGCCTTTTTGAGGATGCGAATGCTGCTCAGGGCGCGTACGCTTAGGTTGCGATGCGGACAGCAGGAGAAGGGAGCTTTCTAACCCGAGCAGTGCGTGCGCGCCGCGCCGCCCTGTCGGTTGCAGGCGCACTCGGATCGCTCACACTGCATGCTCTGCTGCTCGCACCGCTAGTCTTAGGCGCGGCGCAGCACCAGACCCGCATGCCGGACGCACCGGGAGGCTCCCTCCCTTCGAGCGATGACTCCGCGCTCACGGTCGTGTTCTTCGACGATGCGGAGTCGGGACCGAAGGCACCACCGCGTCTGTCGGAGGCCGTAGCCCTGGCGCCGGTAGCAGAGCATGCAAGGAGCCCCGAGGCGCAGGGCGACGCCGCGGCCTTCTCGCTGCTCTACGGGCGCTACCTGGGACAGATCACCGCGCGCATCGAGCGCGCGTGGATGAGGCCCCGGAGCTCCCCCGGGGCGGACACCTTCGGCTGCACGGTGCAGGTGCTGCAGGATGAGAGGGGACAGGTGCTCGACGTGACGGTCGGGCGCTGCAACCAGGACGCCCGCTGGAGAGCCTCCCTTGTTGCCGCCGTCCGCAGTGCCTCACCCCTGCCGGCCCCGCCCGATGCCCGCGTGTTCAGGCGGACACTCGCGCTCTCGTTCGTCTCACCGGCATTCGTGCCTGGCGGTAGTA
>JASHTN010000350.1 GCA_030040525.1 Gammaproteobacteria bacterium
CCCTATGGACTGCGGCAGGTCGCTCTCGGTCAGCCAGCGGTAGCGTTCGCCCTCCCTGCCCTGGTCCTCCTTGCCGACGATCGGCACGGGCAGGAACGGCAGGAGGCGCGCGCCCACCCCGACGGCGCCCGCACCTGGTCCGCCGCCCCCGTGTGGGGTGGAGAACGTCTTGTGCAGGTTCATGTGGATGACGTCGAAGCCCATGTCCCCGGGACGCACCTTGCCCAGGATCGCGTTGAGGTTCGCGCCGTCGTAGTAGAGGAGCCCGCCGGCCTCGTGCACGACGCGCGCCACCTCCT
The DNA here is from genome assembly GCA_030040525.1 of Gammaproteobacteria bacterium. Taxonomy (GTDB): domain Bacteria; phylum Pseudomonadota; class Gammaproteobacteria; order Steroidobacterales; family Steroidobacteraceae; genus 13-2-20CM-66-19. Next base: position 300 of record JASHTN010000350.1, read on the forward strand.
CGATGCCGCGCTCGAACACCCCGAGAGTCGAGGGGTTGGTGAGCATGATGCCGGCGGTGCGCAGGCCGACCGCGCTCTTGAGCGCCTCGATGTCGACGTCGCCCCGGACGTTCACCGGGATCTCGCGCACCACGCACCCGCACATGGTGGCGGTGGCGGGATTGGTGCCGTGCGCGGCTTCCGGAACGATGATCTCGTTGCGCTGCTCATCGCCGTGCGCCCGGTGATAGGCGCGGATCATCGCGACCCCGGTGAATTCCCCGTGTGCCCCCGCCATGGGCGAGAGCGCGACTCCTTCCATGCCCGCGACCGCCTTCAGCATCTCCTGCAGCTCGTAGAGGCAGGCGAGCAACCCCTGGCCGTGCGACTCGGGCCCGAGCGGATGGCGCGCGAGGAACTCCGGCAGCATTGCGTACTGGTTGCAGGCCTTGGGGTTGTACTTCATCGTGCACGAGCCGAGCGGGTAGAAATGCGTATCGATGGAGAAGTTGAGCTGCGAGAGGCGCGTGAAGTGGCGCACCGCCTCGAGCTCGCCGACCTCGGGCAGCGGCGGCGGCGCCGCGCGCCGCAGCTTTGGCGGCAGGTCGGCAAGCGCAGCAGGGCCCGGATCCGGCGGCCACTGATCGCTCGCGCCGCGTCCGCTGCGGGAGTACTCGAAGATCACCTTTTCGGCCGTGGGCATTCAGTGAACCTCGTTGACCGCTCTCAGGCGGCGCGCGCCGGCGGCAGCGCCTCGCTGAGCGCGTTGCGGTAGCGCTCGATGTCGGCGCTGGTCTTGGTTTCGGTGGCACACACCAGCAGCGCGTGGCCGAGCTCGGGGTAGTAGCCCGAGAGGTCGAGGCCGCCGAGGATGCCGCGCGCGGCAAGCGACTTCAGCACCGGCGCCACGGGGCGGTCGAGTTGCAGCACCGCCTCGTGAAAGAAGGCGCCGCCGAACGCCGGCCGCACGCCCGGTACGCGGCTCAGAGCGCCGACGAGCTCGCGGGCGCGCGCGTGGGAGGCGGCCGCGGTACGCGTGAGTCCCTCCGGCCCCATGAGCGCCAGATAGACCGTCGCCGCCGTCATCAGCAGTCCCTGGTTGGTGCAGATGTTGGAGGTCGCCCTGGCGCGGCGGATGTGCTGCTCGCGCGCCTGCAGCGTCAGCGTGAAGCCCGGGCGCCCCGCGACATCGAGCGTGCGCCCGGCGATGCGGCCGGGCATCTGCCGCACGTGCTCCATGCGGCTCGTCATGAACCCCAGGTACGGTCCGCCCGAGCACAGCGGCACCCCGAGCGGCTGCCCTTCGCCGACGGCGATGTCGGCGCCCTGCTCGCCCCACTCGCCCGGGGGCTTGAGCAGCGCGAGCGAGGTCGGGTTGACGACCGCGACGAGCAGCGCCCCGTGCGCGTGCGCCCAGTCGGTGAGCGCATCGACGTCCTCGAGGCAGCCGAAGAAATTCGGCTGCTGGACCATGAGCGCGGTGATGTCCTGACCCGCATAGCGATCGAGCGCGTCGGGCAGCGTCACCCCCGCGGCGGCGCAGTACGGCAGCTCCTCGAACTTCAGTCCCTGGTTGGCGGCGGTCGTGACCGCGACTTTCCGGTAGTGCGGGTGCAGCGTCGTCGGCACCAGGAGGCGCAGCGATTTCGACTTGCGGTTGGCGCGCACCGCCATGAGAGCGGCCTCCGCGGTCGCGGACGCGCCGTCGTACATCGAGGCGTTGGCCACCTCCATGCCGGTGAGCCGCGCGATCATGCTCTGGAACTCGTAGATGGTCTGCAGCGTGCCCTGGTTGGCCTCCGCCTGGTAGGGCGTGTAGGCGCTGTAGAATTCCCCGCGCGTCGTGATCGCCCAGACCGCGGCGGGAATGTGGTGCTCGTAGGCGCCGGCGCCGAGGAAGCTCAAGGGGGCGCCGTCGGCGCGCGCCCGCTCGGTCATGAGGCGTCCGATCTGCATCTCGTTGAGCGCCTCGGGAACGCCTGCGAGCGACTTGACGCGCAGCTCGGCAGGAATCTCCGCGAACAGCTCCTCGATGCTTCGCACGCCGATCGCCGCGAGCATCGCCTCGACGTCCGCCGGCGTGTGGGGGATGAAGGCCATCAACCGCCCTCCGCCTCGAGCAGCTTCTCATACTCGGCCGCGGACATGAGGCCGGCGGCGGCGAGCGCCCCGGGCCTGGATCGCAGCCGCCACAGCCAGCCCGCGCCGTACGGCTCGGAGTTGACCGTTTCCGGTACGTCGGCCAGACGCGGGTTGCCGGCGGTGACCTCGCCGTCGAGCGGCGTGTAGACATCGGAGGCGGCCTTGACGGATTCGACCACCGCACAGGGCTCGCCGGCTTTCACCACCCGGCCCGCATCGGGCACCTCGACGAACACGAGGTCGCCGAGCGCATGCTGGGCGTGATCGGTGATGCCGATCTCGAGCGTACCGTCGGCAAGCGTACGCACCCATTCGTGCGACTTGGTGTACTTGAGGTCCGCGGGAACGTTGCTCATCGTGTCCTACCCTTCGTTCAGCCAATGAGGGATTTGCCGAAACGTACGAACGGCGGCTTGACGACCCGCGCGTTCAGCAGCTTGCCGCGCACCTCGACCTGCACGCTCGCGCCCGTGGCGGCCGGCACGCGCGCCAGCGCGATCGACCGCTCGAGCGTCGGCGCAAAGGTGCCGCTGGTGATCTCGCCTTCGCCCACCGCCGGGGCGAGCACCTTCTGGTGGCTGCGCAGCACGCCGCGGTCCTCGAGCACCAGGCCCACGAGCTTGGCTCGCGAGCCGCGCGCGGCGATCGCCTCCAGCGGCGCACGGCCGATGAAGGCTCGCCCCGCGGGCTCGAGCGCCACGGTCCAGCCGAGATTCGACTCGAACGGCTGGGTGCTCTCGTCCATGTCGTTGCCGTAGAGGTTCATGCCGGCCTCGAGTCGCAGTGTGTCGCGCGCGCCGAGCCCGCAGGAGGCGACGCCGAGGGAGTTGAGCTTGCGCCATGCAGGAATCGCCGCCGCCGCCGGCAGCATGACCTCGAAGCCGTCCTCGCCGGTGTAGCCGGTGCGCGCCACGAACCAGCCCGAGAGCTCGCGGCCCGAGAAGCTGCCGAGCGCGAGCGCCGCCGCCGCATCCTCGGGCGCGAGGAGCTGCGCCGCCTTGGCGCGCGCCTCCGGGCCCTGGATCGCGAGCATGGCCAGATCGGTGCGCTCGCTCAGCTCGACACCGAAGCTCGCGGCGTGACGGCGCATCCAGGCGAGGTCCCTGTCGCGCGTGCCGGCGTTGACTACCGCACGGAACCAGCTCTCGGCGAGGTAATAGACGATCAGGTCGTCGAGCACCCCGCCCGGCTCGTTCAGCATGCAGCTGTAGAGCGCCTTGCCCGGCGTGCGCAGTCTCCCGACATCGTTCGCGAGCAGCAGCTCGAGGAAGGCGCGCACGCGCGCGCCGCGCAGGTCGACGACGCACATGTGCGAGACGTCGAAGACGCCCGCGGCGCGGCGCACTGCGTGGTGCTCGCCGATCTGCGAGCTGTACTGCACCGGCATGTCCCAGCCGCCGAAATCGACGATGCGGGCGCCCAGCTCCTGGTGCAGCGGAAACAATGGGGTCCTTCGTCCCACGGGTCTCTCCAGGCACAAAGCGGCAGCACTCGCGCGCCTCGCGCGCGAGGCGTCTGCCGCCCTTCTGTCCCTGTGACCTGAGAGATCAGGCGCGCGCGACGCGAGCCGCTCCCCTTCGGTGGGTGGACGCGAGTCCACCGCTCTCCAGAAGCCCCGCGGAACTCAAGCTCCGCCGTCTGCCGTTCCTGTGCCTGAGCGTTTCCGGGCGGAAATTGCGCCTTCGGCGTTCCGGCTTGGCCACCGGACTCTCTCCGGACAGACCGTTTCGGGCGGCGTCATGATACCACCGGTGCGTGCCCTCGGAGGCGTGGCGACGGTAGAATTCACCCATGAGAACGGACCCCGCATGAGCCTCGCGCGTCGCAACTCCGTGCAGGTGGCGATCGGCGCCGTCCGCGTCGGCGGCAGCGCGCCGATCGTCGTGCAGTCGATGACCAATACCGACACCGCGGACGTGGCCGCCACCACGCGCCAGGTCGAAGCGCTGGCGCGCGCGGGCTCGGAGCTGGTGCGCGTCACGGTGAATACCAGCGAGGCAGCCGCCGCGGTGGCGCCGATCCGCGACCGCCTCGACCGCGCCGGCGTCAACGTGCCGCTGATCGGGGATTTTCATTTCAACGGCCACAAGCTCCTGCGCGAGCATCCCGAGTGTGCGGCGGCACTCGCCAAGTACCGCATCAATCCGGGCAACGTCGGCCGCGGCAGCAAACGCGACCCGCAGTTCGCGGAGATGATCGAGGTCGCCTGCCGTTATGACAAACCGGTGCGCATCGGCGTGAACTGGGGAAGCCTGGATTCGGACCTCCTCACCCGGCTGATGGACGAGAATTCCGCGCTCCCCGAGCCCCTCACCGCGCAGCAGGTCACCCGCAACGCGGTGGTGCTGTCGGCGCTCGCGAGCGCGCGGCGCGCCGAGGAGCTCGGCATGGCGCACAACCGCATCATCCTCTCCGCCAAGGTGAGCGGCGTGCAGGACCTGATCAGCATCTATCGCGACCTCGCCAGCCGCTGCGACTACCCGCTGCACCTCGGGCTCACCGAGGCCGGTATGGGCTCGAAGGGCATCGTCGCCTCGACTGCCGCCATGTCGGTACTGCTCCAGGAGGGCATTGGCGACACGATCCGCGTCTCGCTCACCCCGGAGCCCGGCGGCGACCGCACCCAGGAAGTGTTCGTGGCGCAGGAGATCCTGCAGACCATGGGACTGCGCGCCTTCACCCCGCTGGTGATCGCCTGCCCCGGCTGCGGCCGCACGACGAGCAGCTACTTCCAGGAGCTGGCGCAGCAGATCCAGTCGCACATCCGCACGCGCATGCCGCAGTGGCGGCGCGAGTTCACCGGCGTCGAGGACATGACGGTCGCCGTGATGGGCTGCGTCGTGAACGGCCCCGGGGAGAGCAAGCACGCCAACCTCGGCATCAGCCTGCCGGGCACCGGCGAGCGTCCGGTGGCCCCCGTCTACGAGGACGGCGAGAAGACCGTGACCTTGAAAGGCGAGCGGATCGCCGAGGAGTTCGAGCAGATCGTCGAGCAGTACGTGGCACGACGCTACGCGCGCCTGAAGAGCGAAGCCTGAGCGCTGAGCCATGAGCGATCTTGCCACACGCCGCTGCCGGCCCTGCGAGGGGGGCGTCCCGCCGCTCACCCCCGCGCAGGCCACGGGCCTGCTCGGGCAGGTGTCCCCCGCCTGGGTGCTCAGCGAGGATGCGCGCGCCATCCGCCGCGAGTTCGGCTTCCGCGACTTCTACCGCACCATGAGCTTCGTGAACGCGCTCGCGCACCTCGCCAACATCGAGGATCATCATCCGGACCTCGAGGTCGGCTATAACTATTGCCGCGTGACCTTCACGACGCACGCGATCCGCGGCCTGTCGGAGAACGACTTCGTGTGCGCGGCCAAGGTGGACCTGATCCCGCTCACCTAGCCGCCGCTAGCTTCCCGGGTTCTGGGCCGTGGCGGCGCGCCGCGCCGCTTCCGGGAGCTCGCCGGTGAGCCCCAGGGCGCGCCGGATGAACACGCCTCGCAGCTCCTGGCTGCGGCTCACCCAGGCGAGTCCGCGCTGCGCCAGCCGCGAGAGTGGCCCCGAGCCGTGCGCGAGCAGCCGATCGAATGCCTCGATTGCGCTGTCCATGAGCGCCACCTCGCTCTTGCGCCAGCGCTCGTACGCCCGCAGCACGCCGAGGGCTCCCGGGTCCTCGCGCCGCGCCTGCGCCGCGAGCAGCAGCTGCGCGAGCGCCGCTGCGTCCATGAGCCCGAGGTTGACTCCCTGGCCGGCGAGCGGGTGCACGACGTGCGCGGCATCCCCGATCAGGGCGACGCGCTGCGCCACGTAGTGGTGCGCCGCGAGGCGGCGCAGCGCAAAGGAGCGGCGCTCACCGAGGAGCCGCGTGGCCCCGAGCGCGAGGTCGGAGGCGCGATCGAGCTCCTCCGCAAACGCCTCATCCGCTGCGGCCATGAGGCGCACCGCGAGCTCTGCGTCCGCGGACCAGACGATCGAGCTCGAGCCGTCGGCGAGCGGCAGGAAGGCGACCGTGCCGCGCCGCATGAAGCGCTGCCACGCGGTCCGCTCGTGTGCGCGTGCGGTCGCGACGGTTGCGACGATGGCGCTCTGGCGGTAGTCGGACACTTCCGCGGTGAGCCCGGCCGCCTCGCGCAGCGCCGATTGCGCACCATCCGCGCCGACCACGAGCCGCGCCGCCAGCGTCCCTGCGGCAGTGCCGATCTCGACCCTCTCCGCTGCGATGCGCAGGCTCGCAAACTGCGCCGCGTGCAGATGTCCGCCCGCGGCCGTGAAGGCCTCGAGCAGCGCCGCCTGCAGCAGCCGGCTCTCGACGATGTAGCCGAGGTTCGGCTCGCCGACGTCCGCGGCATCGAACACCAGCACATCGCGGGAAGCAGCCGGCACGCTCTCGTGCCAGACACGCATGCGCTCGTAGGGCGAGAGGCGTGCGCCGGCGATCGCCTGCCATGCGCCGGCGTGCTCGAGAAGGTGCTCGCTCGCGCGCGACAGCGCGACCACCCGCGAATCGGTCGGCGCGTCCGGCGCCGGGGCGGAGGCCGGCTGCGGCTCCAGGAGC
>JASHTN010000351.1 GCA_030040525.1 Gammaproteobacteria bacterium
AGCCCGGCGGCTGACCCGAATCGCGCCATCCGGGATTGACCCCCCACTCGGTGTGGCGCGCCCCTGACGGCCTCGGGGCACTTGGAGAGCGTGCGACCTGAACGGACAGCGAGGCTTCACTGACAAGGCACCCACGGAAGGCACGGCGCCACGGACGGTAAGAGAGTCACGGACGACGGCGGTGCCAGGGATGGCACCGCAGCCAAGGATGGCCGGGCGCCAGGGACGGTGCAGGCGATTGTCAGGATCCTCGGGCCCTTCGGTCCGGCTCCGGCGCCCTTGAGGCCGTAATTTTTTACGGCTGTCTTCTCTCCGCTTCAGTCCGGCGCGGCCGGCAGGTAGCGCGGATCGTGCGGCGCGCGCGCGAAGATCCGCCGCACCAGGGGCTCGAAGTACGCGAGGCTCTCGCTGCGATAATCCGGATCGAACGAGCACTGGTCCCAGGCGGCGCAGAAGCGTTTGCACGCCTCATACCAGGGATGATCGCGCAGCCGCTCGCGGGCGTTGCGATCACCGCCGAAGTGATGCACGTAGTAGTAGTTCTGGAAGAGTCCGTGCTGCTCGACGATCCAGCTCACCTCCGGCCGCACGTACGGCCGCAGGATCGCCGCCGCCAGCTCCGCATGGTTGTAGGGCGCGAGCTCATCGCCGATGTCGTGCAGCAGCGCGCCGAGGATCAGCTCCTCGTCGGCGCCGCTTCTCGCCGCGCGCGTCGCGGCCTGCAGACAATGCGTCAGGCGGCTCACCGGATAGCCCTCGAGGGAGTGATCGAGGCGCCTGAGGCTCTCGAGCACCCGCTCGGGGAGCGTCGCCGCGTAGCGGCGCTCGGACTCATCGAGCAGCAGGTAATCCTCGCGCGTGCCGTGCTCCATCTGCCGGAAGCTGACGACGCGGCTCATGCGCTGCGCCTCACGGCGGGCGTGCCGCTGGCGCGGCGGCGCAGCACGCGGTAGAGGCTGCGCGGTCCGTCGAGATCGATGTAGCAGCCCTGCAGGTGCCGCAGGCCTTCGGCCGGATCGAAGCCGGTGCGGCCGTGCAGCAACCGCGTGTTGTCGAACATCACGAGATCGCCGTTGCCGAGCAGGAAGCGGATCTCGAAGTCGGCAGCGCGCAACCGGGCATCGAACAGCCGCCGCGCGCGGTAGTAGGCCTCGAGCCTTTCGGGCGGGAGGAGCGGCACGAAGTCGAGCCGCGGGGAGAAATGAATGGCGGCGAGCTCGCCGCTCGCATCGAGCGCAATCGGCGGCGCGCTCGCCGTGAGCTCGGTATCGGCGTCCGTGTAGCAAAAGCGCACCGGCGTGCTGGCGAGCACGTTGAACGCTTCGCGATGGCTCGCGCGCAGCGCCTGCGCGACCGCGAAGCCGTCGACCAGCGTCGACAGCCCGCCGCTAGTCTCGTTCACCAGACAATGCAGCAGCTGGATGCCCGGAACCGGCGTGCGATACGGGTTGTCGGTATGCGGATCGAGCGCCACCGAGGTATAGGCGAGGTCGGTGGCCTCCGGAGTCGAGCGCACGTTGAACAGCGCGCCGAAGTTGGTCTCGCGCACGAAGCCGAACTGCGCACCCACCTTCAGCACCATGCCGGGCTCGGCCGGTACGCCCTCGAGAATCACGAACCCGAGCTCGAGGAAGGATTCGAGCCAGGATTCGAGCTGCGCGTCCCCGGGCTCGGCGCACCAGCGCATCCGCGGCAGCGGGCTGAGCTTCCCGTCCCAGAGCTTCGCGGCGGGACAATCGTGACCTGCGGGCGCGAGGGCCGCTTCGGCGAGAATCGCCGCGGCCTCGAAGCTTGCCTCGTGCCCGTCGCTGAAACGCACGCGGAAAATACCGGCGGCCGGCTGTGAGACCGCCAGCAGCTTGAGCTCGGGGTCGAAATCCGAGGGGTCCTGAAGTCGCTGGCGGGTCTTCAGATCGATGCTGGCGGCGTCCGTGCAGCGCTCGCGCAGCCAGAGCGGGTGCAGGGCCTGCTCGCTGCCGTCGCTCCTCTGCAGCGTCAGCTCCGCCGGCCCGGTGATTCTCAACCCGAGGGGTCGTTGCCCGGAAGCCACGAGTTCAGTCTAGCGTCGCGAGCGGACGCCTGTCCACGCAGCCGCCCGCGCCGCAGCCGCAAGGCGCGTGCTTCAGGCAAAGCTCGCCCGCTCGGCACCCTGGGAGTCGAGACCGCTGTCGGCGAAGTTATGTGCGAGCGCCGCCACGAGCTTCGAGCGCAGCGCGTCGCGCTCTGCCGCATCGCCCGCGCGGATGCGCAGCTCGATGACCGCGGCGGTCGCCTCGATCCGCGTCAGAAAGCACCCGAGGACCTGCGAGTCGTCGAGCGTGAGGCGCGCCGTGTGCAGCGCCTCGCGACGCGCGGCCTCGAGGTCGGTCTGGCGGCCCCGGCGGTAACCGCGGTCGAGACGTGGCCGAAGCTCGCGGCCGCGGTATAGTTTCGCGCACCTGACGGGGGGACGGGAGACACCGATGACACTCAGCCGCCGCGATCTGTTGACCGCATCCGCGCTGCTGCTCGCGGGACCTGCCGCGACACTGCGGGCCGCCGCCCGGGAGTCCTCCGGCCGCGAGCCGCTGGTGCTGTGTTGGAACGAGAATCCGTACGGCCCGTCGCCGGCGGCGCGGGCCGCCGTGAGCGAGCTCATCCCTTCGGGCTGCCGCTACCCCCACGACGCGGCGATCGCGGCACTGGTGGCGGCAATCGCTACCCATGAAGGCATGGGCGCGGAGCACATCATCACCGGCACGGGCTCCGGCGAGCTGCTGCGTGCCCTCGGACTGCTCTACGGACGCGACGGCGGGGAGATCGTCGCGGCCGTGCCGACCTACACGGAGCTCACCAGTTATGCGAGCCACCGCGGCGCGCACCTCAAGTTCGTGCCGCTCGACTCACAGATGCGGCAGGATCTGACTGCGATGCGTGCCGCGGTCTCCTCCGGCACGCGCGCCGTCTACCTCTGCAACCCCAACAACCCGACCGGAACGGCGCTCACCGCGGCCGAGATCCGCGCCTTCGTCGCGGGGCTGCCGGCAGGCGTCGTCACCATCGTCGATGAGGCCTACATGGATTTCGCCACCGCCCCCGGGGTGGGCTCGGTCGCGGATCTCGTCAAGGGCGGGCAAGCCGTGGTGGTGCTGCGGACCTTCTCCAAGATCCATGGCATGGCGGGGTTGCGGTGCGGCTATGCGATCGCGAGCCCCGAGGTCATCCAGGCGGTGGACGGCGCCGTCATGACCACGCCGAACATCTTCGCCGTGCACGCCGGGCGCGCCAGCCTCGGAGATCGTGCCTTCCTCGCCGACTGCCGCCGCCGCATCGTCGGCAGCCGTACGCGCATCACGACCGCCTTGAGCGCCCTCAAGCTCCGCTACGCCGAGCCGCAGGGCAACTTCGTGTTCTTCGACACCGGCATGCCGCTGCCGCGCTTCACCGAGCTGATGCGCGCCCGCGAGATCCTCGTCGGCCGGCACTTCGCGCCCTTCGACAGCTGGTGCCGCATCACCGTCGGGACCGAGCCCGAGGTGGCAGCGTTCCTTGCGGCGCTGCGCGCGGTGCTGCCCGCCCCGCAGTCGAGCGCCTGACTGCTCAGGCGCGCTCGAGCATCAGGCTCATGCAGGTGAGCGCGGCTTCCGCCTTGTGCAGCTCGTCCACTTCCAGGGCGTGCGTCGCGATGCCGGCCTGCTCGAGACGTCGCTGCGTGCGCGGATAGGCGCTGCTGACCAGCGTCACGCCCCCGACCGTGAGCGTGTTGGCCGCATGAGGCTCGTCCGCGTCCACGGCGAGCGGCACCGTGCCCGGGAATGCCGCCGGGTCGACCCAGAGCGGATTGACCAGAAGCACCTCGGGCGGGATGAACGTACAGGCGCTCTTCAGGTGCAGGCAGCCGCTGAGCGGCACCGCGCGCACCGTGTAGCCGAGAGGCGCGAGCGCGGCGCCGAGCTGCGCCACACCGGCCGCGTTGCTGCGGCCGGACACCCCGACGTAGAGGCGGTGCCCGATGCGCAGCACGTCACCGCCGTCGAGACTCGCCGGCTCGTCGAGGCGCGTGACCGGCAGGTGCCGGGCGAGCGCCGCCGCGACGCTGTCGACCTCGCCGCGGCGGGACGCTACTCCGGGGCGCGTCATCACGGCCAGCTCCGGCACCAGCACCGCGGTGTCCTCGACGAACACCCCGTCGGCGTGCGCGGGCAGCGGCGGCAGCCACTCGAGCTCGCAGCCGAGGGTGCGCAGCTCGGCTGCGTATCGCTGGTGCTGGCGGTGCGCGCGCGCAGCATCGATGGGCACGCGCTCGATCAGACTCAGCTCGCAGCGCGCGAGCTCTGGGCTCACCTCCCGGACAAAGGCGATCATGGGTGAGCGAGTATAGCCGCCGCCTGGCCGCTGCCGCGCCCGCCAGCGCAGCGGCCGCAGCGCCGGGGCCGCATCGCCCCTACAGCCGTGCCGAGGGCACCGCGCGCGCCGCGACCCGCAGGCATTCGAGCAGCGCGCTCGCCGCCGGCGGCAGACTTCCCGGAGCGCGCAGGATCGCGCCCACCGGACTCTCGATCGACTTGAGTTTCACCGGCAGGATCGACAGCAGTCCGTGCTCCACATCGTCGAGGGCCACGTGATACGGCAGCACGCCGATGCAGTCGGACTTGCGCAGCAGCACGCGGTTGGTGAGGATCGAGACCGACTCGATGACGTTGCGCGGCAGGGGCGCGCTCGCCTCCACGAACGCGAGCTCCACCTGGCGCCTGAGACTGGTCTCCGGCAGCGGCAGCAGCCACGCCTCGTTCACCAGGTCGCGCAGCCCCAGGCGCCGCTTGCGCGACAGCGGGTGCCCGGGTCGCACCACCAGGCAGATCGGCTCGGCGTAGAACTCCTCGTAGACGAGCGCGCGGCTGCGGCCCTGCTCGGGCAGCCGTCCGAGCACCATGTCGAGATCGCCGACCAGGAGCGAGGGCACCAGGATGTCGTAGGTGCCGACCACCACGCTGATCGCCACCGCAGGCCGCTCCTTCTTCAGCAGCGCGATGGCATCGGGCAGGATGCCGGCGGAGGCGGCCAGCAGTGTGCCGACCGTCACCTTGCCGCTGTAGCCGGCGCGCAGGCTCTCGAGCTCCTCGGCCGCATGCCGCAGCTGCGCCAGCACGATCTTGGCATGGCGCGCGAAGATCTCCCCGTAGGCCGTCGGCTCGAGTCCGCGATTGGTGCGCGCGAAGAGCGCAACGCCGAGCGTGGTCTCGATATCCTTGAGCGCCTTGGTGACCGTCGGCTGGGCGAGATTCAGCCGCCGCGACGCCTTGAGGATGCTGCGGCAGTCATAGACTTCCGCGACCAGCTCGACGTGCCGCAGGCGGAATTTGCGTGCGATCCAGCGCTCGAGACGTACCGAGGGCATGCACGATCATAGAACATCAGGCGCTGAGCGAAGCCGCTCGCGAGCTGCCGCGCGCGGGGCGCGCCACATCCAGGCCGAAGAACCGGGCGGCATTCCCGCCCAGCAGCTTCGCCCGGGTCGCCGGCGCCAGTCCCGCGTGCGAGCGGATCAGGCTGCCGACCTGCTGCTCGCCGAGCGGAAACGGGTAGTCGGAGCCGAGCATGACGTGCTCCTCGCCCATGGT
>JASHTN010000352.1 GCA_030040525.1 Gammaproteobacteria bacterium
TGCGCGCCGTTGCGGCCGCGGGCGCGCACTGCGAACTCGCGTGTGCCGGCGCTCGAGGTGTCGATCGGCAGCCGGAACTCGCGCCAGGCGAAGCGCCCGAGATCGCGCCCGAGCGCCGCCTCGCGCCAGGTGCGGCGGCCGTCGCTGGAGATCTCGACGGCCGCGATGCCCGAGCCGCCGTCCCAGGCCTTGCCCGCGAGCTGCGCGTGTGCGCCGCGCGCGATGCGCGCGCCGGAGGTGTGGCTGGTGATGAGCGAGTTCACCAGCATCTCGGTGATCGGCGTGGTCTCGGGCGTCTGCTGCGTCAGGAAGCGCGCGCCGGGGAATGCGCCGGTCGGAATGCGGTAGGCGGACTTCATCCAGAAACCCTGGAAGGGTTGGGTCTCGACACGGATCTCCGTCAGGTGCTTCATCCAGTAGGTGCCGGTCCACCCGGGGACCGCGAGCCGCGCGGGCGCACCGTTCCAGTGCGGCAGAGGCTCGCCGTTCATCTCGAACGCGATCAGCGTGTTCTCGTCCAGCGCGCGGTCGATGGGAATGCTCTTGAGGAAATCCGGGGTCGCCGGCAGCACCGGCATGTCGGCGCCGTTGAAAGCCACTTCGACCGCCTCGGCGGCCACCCCCAGCTTGCGCAGCACGTCGCGCAGCCGCACTCCGCTCCAGAGCGCATTGCCCATCGCGCCGTTCGCCCACTGCACTCCCGGCACCCGCGGCGTGAACAGTCCGCGGCGGTTGCCCGAGCATTGATTCACGGCCGCCAGGCTGACGCGCTCGTAGTCGTGCTTGAGGTCCCGCAGCGACAGTGTCGCGGCACGCTTGAGCCCCGGGCCGCCGACCTGCAGCTGCCACGTGCGCGGGTCGACCTCCGGGATCACCGCCAGGTGATAGCGCACGAAGAAGGCGTCGTTGCGCGTGAAGGCGGGCACGAGGTCCGCAAGCGGCGTCTCGTAGTTCGGCGGCCGGAACGCGTGGCGGATGAGCGGCCGCTTGCCCGGGAGCGTCCCGAGGGCATCGCCCGGCGCCTCTGCAGCGGCCGCGCGGGCGATGCCGCCGCGCACCGTGGCCGCGAGCCAGCCGCCGGCTGCCCTGAGCAGCCATTCGCGCCGCGTCGTCATCTCAGGAGACCCTGGGATTCTGAGAACTTCATATGCGGTCCTCCGCGGAATTATCGCTTATCGTAGGCGCGGTCAGAATACCGCATCCCTGAGGCGATACGCCGCCGTCGAACTGGAATCGCGCCCAATGCATCACCGGATCTGCCTGCTCTTTGTGCTGGCGCTGCTGCTCGGCGCGCTGCCCGAGGCGGCCCGCGCCGCCTGGCTGGATCGCACCGAGGCCATCATGGGCACGCGGGTCTACGTGCAGCTATGGGCCGATGACCCCGCCGCCGGCAACGCCGCGATCGATGCGGTCATGGCGGACATGCGCCGCATCGACGAGCTGATGAGCCACTACAAGCCCGACAGCCAGCTCTCGCAGATCAATCAGCACGCCGCCGAGGAATGGGTGCAGGTGGACGCCGAGCTCTACGACCTCATCAAGCTCTCAACTCACTACTCACAGATCACCGAGGGCGCCTTCGACATCACCTACGCGAGCGTCGGCTACCTCTACAACTACCCGCTGCACATCCATCCCACCGAGGATCAGATCAAGGCGGCGCTGCCCGCGGTCAACTGGCGCTACCTGCAGTTCGACGACGCCACCCATACGATCCACTACGCGCGGCGCGGCATGCGCATCGATCTCGGCGGCATCGGCAAGGGCTACGCGGTCGACCACGGCATCGGCATCCTGCAGCAGCTCGGCATCCGGCACGCCCTCGTCACCGCCGGTGGCGACAGCCGCATTCTTGGCGATCACCTCGGCCGACCCTGGCTGGTCGCAATCCGCCACCCGGACGATCCGACCAAGGTGGTGACGCGCATTCCGCTCTCGGACGCCGCGATCTCGACCTCGGGCGATTACGAGCGCTACTTCGACGAGAACGGTGTGCGCTATCACCACATCATCGATCCGCACACCGGCCATTCCGCGAGCAAGGTACGCAGCGCCACCATCATCGGTCCGACCGCGACCCAGACCGATGGCATGTCGAAGACCGCGTTCGTGCTCGGCCCCGAGCGCGCGCTCGAGATCATCAATCGCATGCCGCAATACGATGCGGTGTTCGTGTGCCCGGACGGGCGCGTGGTGTACTCGAACGGGCTCAGGCCCCCCGCCCCGCGGCCGCCCGGCGCACCGCACTGAGTCGGAGGCCGCCGTGAGGCTACTGCGCCGGGCGGTCGTGCGCGCTGCCCAGCAGCGCATCGACCTCGATCTCGGCCTGCAGCCAGTCTTCGGTCTCGTGGCCGGGCGCAAAGCCGCGGCGCTCGGCGCGCAGGTAGGCGGCCTCAGCAATCATGGTGTGGCGCGCTTCCGTTGTAATCTGCATGCGGCGCTGGGGCGCCGGCTTGGCACTCGCAGTGCGTTCGCGCCGCGGCATATCGCCGCGCGATCCTGAGTCCTTGACCCCCGGGGTCTCGCCTGTTCGACGTGTGATCATCGCTCCTCCTTCGGCGCAGTTGTCCTGCGCAACCGTCGCGGACAAGGCGTCACTTTGCGCGCCTCGCGGGCGCGCGCGCAATCGCTCGAAAGGATCAGCGGCGCGCGGCGCGCGTGCGCGGTGCCGACTTACGCCGCGCCGCGCGCTTCGCGCCGGGGCGGCCGTCGCTGTCGGCGGCCTCGAGGTCGAGGCCCTGCAGGTACTTGCGAAAGCGCCGGCCGAGCTGCGGGTGGCCGAGGGCGTACTCGACGGTCGCCTGCAGGTAGCCGAGCTTGCTGCCGCAGTCGTAGCGCCTGCCGGAGAACCGATAGGCGTAGACCGCCTCCTCGCGCATCAGCGAGCCGATGCCGTCGGTGAGCTGGATCTCGCCGCCGGCGCCGCGCCCGACGCGCTCGAGGTGCTCGAAGATCGCCGGCGCCAGCACGTAGCGCCCGACCACCGCAAGGTTCGACGGCGCGACCGCGGGTTTGGGCTTCTCAATGATGCTGCGCACGCGGCTGGTAACCGCCTTGTCGGCCTCGACGGCCACGATGCCGTACTTGTCGGTGTCGGCGCGCGGCACGGCCTGCACGCCGAGCACACTGGCGCGCTTGGCCTCATAGGCGCCGGCCATCTGCGCGAGACAGGAGACCTCGCTCCTGATGAGGTCGTCCGCCAGATGCACGAAGAAGGGCTCCGCGCCGACGGCCGGCTGCGCGCACAGCACCGCATGCCCGAGCCCGAGCGGGGCGGGCTGGCGGATGTAGATGCACGAGGCATACGCGGGCAGGACGCTGCGCAGCTGCTTCACCAGGTCGCTCTTGCCCTGCGCGTTGAGAATCGCTTCGAGCTCCTGGTCGGAGTCGAAGTGGTCCTCGATCGCGCGCTTGGAGGCGCCGGTGATGAACACCAGGCGGCGAGCGCCCGCCTCCAGCGCCTCCTCGACGGCGTACTGGATCAGTGGCTTGTCGACCACCGGCAGCATTTCCTTCGGGCTCGCCTTGGTCGCGGGCAGAAAGCGCGTGCCGCGTCCCGCCACGGGGAAGACCGCGGTGCGGATGCTCGATCGCGGCATCGCCCTCATCGACCACTCTCCTCGAGCCGGGCGCGGCTTCAGGCCGGGTGCCCGCTCTTATCGGCCCGCTCAGCCCACTTGAAGACCGCCGGCCGCAGGCTGTCCCAGGCACGGCATTTCGGGCAGTGCCAGTACCAGCCGACACTGTTCAGTCCGCACTCCTCGCACTGGTAGCGACCGCCGGCATCGCCAATGCGCGTCAGCAGCGCACTCAGCGAGGTGGCCTCGGCGAGCGAGTGCACGCCGGCGCCGAGCTCGGCGGTGATTCCCGGCAGCCGTGCCACCTCGGGCGCGGGCACTGCGGTCGCGAGCAGCCACGCGAGCTGGCGCGGGGTGAGGCGGCCGCTGCCCCGCAGCCGGCGGCCGAGCTCCGGCAGCACATCCGCGCCGCCCGCGGCGGCCGAGATGCGCAGCACCGGCGGAATGATCTCGAGCGCAAGCCCCGGAGACATCTCGAGCGCCTGCAGATACAGCGCCAGCGCCTCCGCATGGTCGCCGGCGGCCTCGGCGATGCGCGCGGTAAGGATGTCGGCGCGCGGCAGCTCCGCCTGGTGGGTGCGCGCCTGGCGCAACAGCGTCCGGGCGCGCTCGCTGTCGCCCTGCAGCAGCGCCTGCTCTGCCAGCTCGCACAGGTAATGCGCGGCGACCCGGCGGCGCTCGGACTGCACCGACTGCGGCAGCTCATGGAACACCTTGAGCGCCTTGGCCCAGTCGCCCTGGGATTCGTAGATCCGCTCGAGGTGATCGAGCGCGGCCGCACGGTACTGGGGCGAGGCCGCCAGCTCCTCGAGCAGCTGCTCGGCGCGGTCCATGAGACCGGCGCTCAGGTAGTCGAGCGCCAGCGCGAACGCCGCCTTGTCCCTGAGGCTCGAGCCGCCATACTCGCGCAGCCGCGAATGAATCGCGATGGCGCGATCGACCTCGCCGCGCCGGCGAAACAGGCTCCCGAGCGCGAACTGGATCTCGGCGGCGTCGCCGTCGGCCTCGGCCATGCGCGCGAAGATCTCCGCCGCATGGTCGAAGCGGTCGTTGATCAGGTGGTCGAGGCCGACGTAGTAGTCGCGCGGCAGGCGCACGGTGCGCGAGGCGCCGTTGCGCTGGCCGAGAAAATAGGCGGCGACGCCCACCAGGATGAACGCCAGCGCCAACAGCAGTGGAGGCAGCTCAAACACTCAGTCGCGGATCGGCCGGTCGGCACCGTCGTTGACCCGCTCGCGCAGGTCCTTGCCGGGCTTGAAGTGCGGCACGTGCTTGCCGGAGAGCGCCACCGCTTCGCCGGTCTTCGGATTGCGCCCCTGGCGCGGCGGGCGGAAGTGCAGCGAGAAGCTGCCGAAGCCGCGAATCTCGATGCGCTCGCCCTGCGAGAGCGCATCGCTCATGATCTCCAGAATCTGCTTCAGCGCCAGCTCGACGTCCTTCGCCGGCAGATGCTTCTGCTTGGCCGTGATGATCTCGATCAGTTCCGACTTGGTCATTGCGCTTCTAGCCGCCGCGTTCTCCCGAGCCGATCTGCTCTTTGAGCAGCTCTCCGAGGCTCGTGCCGGAGGGTGCCGCTTCGGAACGGTAGCTCTGCACCGCCTCCGCCTCGTCATGCGCCTCCTTCGCCTTGATCGACAGCGAGATGGTGCGCGACTTGCGGTCGACGCCGGTGAACTTCGCCTCGATCTGGTCGCCGACCTTGAGCACCGAGCGCGCATCCTCGACGCGATCGCGGCCGAGCTCGGAAGCGCGCAGCTGCCCCTCGATGCCGTTGCCGAGATCGATGACCGCGCCGCGCGCGTCCACTTCCTTCACCACGCCCTTGACGATCGTGCCCTTGGGGTTGTCGGCGATGTAGGCCGAGAACGGGTCCTTGGCGAGCTGCTTGATGCCGAGCGAGATGCGCTCGCGCTCCGGATCGATCGACAGCACCATCGCTTCGAGCTGCTGGCCCTTCTGGTAGTTGCGCACCGCCTCCTCGCCCGGCTGGTCCCAGGAGATGTCCGACAGGTGCACCAGACCGTCGATGTTGCCCGGCAGGCCGATAAAGATGCCGAAGTCGGTGATCGACTTGATCTGGCCGGCGACCCGGTCGCCGCGGTTGTAATTCTCGGCGAACTCCTTCCACGGGTTGGCCTGGCACTGCTTCAGGCCGAGGGAGATGCGCCGCCGCTCCTCGTCGACGTCGAGCACCATGACCTCGACTTCCTGGCCGGTGTGCACGACCTTCGCGGGATTGACGTTCTTGTTGGTCCAGTCCATCTCCGACACGTGCACCAGCCCCTCGACGCCGTCCTCGATCTCGACGAACGCGCCGTAGTCGGCGATGTTGGTGACTTTGCCGAACACCCGCGTGCCCGGCGGATAGCGCCGCCCGATGTTCTCCCAGGGATCGGCGCCGAGCTGCTTCAGACCCAGGCTGACGCGCGAGCGCTCGCGGTCGAACTTGAGGATGCGCACCTCGAGCTCATCGCCCACCTTGACGATCTCGGAGGGGTGTTTGACGCGCTTCCATGCCATGTCGGTGATGTGCAGCAGCCCATCGATGCCGCCGAGGTCGACGAATGCGCCATAGTCGGTGAGATTCTTCACCGAGCCGCGCACCACCGCGCCTTCCTGCAGGTTCTCCATCAGCGCCGAGCGCTCGGCGGAGAACTCCTGCTCCACCACCGCGCGGCGCGACACCACGACGTTATTGCGCTTCTGATCGAGCTTGATGACCTTGAACTCGAGGGGCTTGCCCTCGAGGTAAGAGGTGTCGCGCACCGGGCGCACGTCGACCAGCGAGCCGGGCAGGAAGGCGCGCACATTCTCGATCTCGACGGTGAAGCCGCCCTTGACGCGCCCGGTGATGACGCCGGTCACGATCTCGGACTTGTTGAATGCCTCCTCGAGGCGCGTCCACGTGCGGGCGCGCTTGGCCTTCTCGCGCGACAGCCGGGTCTCGCCGGTGCCGTCCTCGACGGAGTCGAGCGCGACCTCGACCTGATCGCCGGGCTTGACCTCGACCTCGCCGCGCTCGTTCTTGAACTGCTCCAGCGGAATGACCGCTTCGGACTTGAGTCCTACGTTGACGATGACGACGTCGCTCGTGACGTCGACCACGAGCCCGGTGAGGATCATGCCCGGGCGGATGCGCTGATTGGCGAGACTCTGCTCGAACAGCTGGGCAAAACTTTCTGTCATACCTTCACAGTGCGCCGTGCGCGGCGCGCGTCAAAAACCGGGCCCTCATCCGTGCAACCCGGGGTTAAGCACCTAGGGCACAGGCATTCCCGCCGGTGCCCGCCTTACATCACCTTCCGTGCGCCAAGGGGGAGCGAGCGGCCTTCATGACCACAGGCGGCGGGCGGCCCCCAGTTCCAGCACCCGCTCGACCACCGCCTCGATCGACAGTCGGCTCGAGTCGATCACGCAGGCATCGGAGGCGGGCTTCAGGGGGGAGACCTCACGGGTCTGGTCCCTCAGGTCCCGCTCCGCTATCTCACGCGAAAGGGCGGCAAGGCTAACACCAGAACCCTTGTCTTTCAACTGCTTATACCGCCGCAGGGCGCGCTCCTCGGGGGTGGCGGTCAGGAAGATCTTCAGGTCTGCCCCAGGGAACACCACGGTGCCCATATCCCGCCCGTCCGCCACCAGTCCCGGGGGGGTCGCGAACGCCCGCTGCCGCCCGAGGAGCGCCGCGCGCACGGCCGGCCAGGCCGCCACGCGGGAGGCCCCCGAACCTGCCTCCTCCGAGCGGATATCGGCCGTGACATCCCGCCCGGCGAGCCGAACCTGCTCGCTGCCGTCGCGTGCCACCTCGAAGCTCACGGCCATTCCTTCCGCGAGCCGGGCATGGCCCGCGACATCCCCGGCGGCGAGCCCCGCCTCGAGGCCGGCGAGCGCCACCAGACGGTAGAGCGCGCCGCTGTCGAGCAGGTGCCAGGCGCTGTAGCGCGCGACCGCGCGGCTGATCGTGCCCTTGCCCGAGCCGCTCGGGCCGTCGATGGTCACGATGGGACAGGCGGCAGCAGGCATCCGGGACGCAGTGTGCGTCAGAGTGGCTCCAGACCCAAGCCGGCGGCGCGCGCGGTGCGCTCGAAGCCCGGGAAGGAGGTCGCGACGTTGGCGACGTCCTCGATCTCGAGCGGCGCGCGGGCGCGCAGCGCCGCCACCGCGAACGCCATGGCGATGCGGTGGTCCCCGCCGCTCGCGACCCGGCCGCCGGCGAGGGACTCCGCGCCCCGGATCCACAGACCGTCGGGCAACAGCCGGTGCTCGACTCCGAGCGTGGCGAGACCGGCGGCCATGACCGCGAGGCGGTCGCTCTCCTTCACGCGCAGCTCGAGCGCGCCGCGCACCAGCGTCTCGCCCCGGGCGCAGGCCGCAGCAACGAAGAACACCGGGAACTCGTCGATCGCCAGCGGCACCTCCGCCTCGGTGACGGTAATCCCGGTGAGCGCACTCTGGCGAACCTCGATGTCTGCGACCGGCTCGGCCCGGGTGAGCCGCGGGCGCGGGTGCACGCGGATGTCGGCCCCCATGCGCCGCAGCAGGTCGAGGAGCCCCGTGCGCGTCGGGTTGACGCCGATGTTGGTGAGCGTCAGCCCGGCGGGGGCAGCGAGGCACCCGGCGACCAGGAAAAAGGCCGCCGAGGAGAAGTCCGCCGGCACGTCGACGGCGGTGCCGCGCAGCGGCTGGCCGCCCGCCATGACGAGCGTGCGGCCCGCGTGCCGCAGCTGCACGCCGAAGGCCCCCAGCATGCGCTCGGTGTGATCGCGCGACGGCGTGCCTTCCGTGACGTGCGTCTCGCCCGCGGCGGCGAGCCCGGCGAGCAGCACGGCGGATTTCACCTGGGCGCTCGCGACCGGCAGGCTGTAGTGAATCGCGCGCAGGTGCGGCGTGCCGCGGATCTCGACCGGTGGACGGCCCTCGCGGGTGTGGATCTGTGCGCCCATCATCGCCAGCGGCACTACGACGCGCTGCATCGGCCGGCGCATGAGCGAGGCATCCCCGACCAGGGTCGAGTCGAAGCGCTGCGGGGCGAGCAACCCGGTCATGAGGCGCATGGCCGTCCCCGAGTTGCCGAGGTCGAGCGCCGTGGCGGGCGCGCTGAGCCCCGCCTCGCCCGCCCCGTGGACCAGCACGGTGGTCTCATGCGGCCGCTCGATGCGCACCCCGAGTGCGCCGAGGGCGCGCGCCGTGGCGAGGCAGTCCTCGCCGGCGAGAAATCCCGTGACGCGGGTGTCGCCGCGTGCCAGCGCGCCGAGCATCAGCGCACGGTGCGAGATCGATTTGTCGCCGGGCACGGTCAGGGTGCCGCCGACGCGGCCGCCGGCGGCCACGCGGTAGCCGCGGGTGCCGGCCGCCTCGGTGATGCCGCTCACAGCACCGCCCGGGGATAGGACCCCAGCACGCGGAAGAGTGAGGCGCGCTTCTTCAGCGCCGCGAGCGCCCGCGCCACGTGCGGATCGTCCGCGTGGCCCTCGAGGTCGATGAAGAACACGTAGTCGCACTTGCGCCGCCGCGAGGGGCGCGACTCGATGCGGGTCAGGCTCACTCGGTGGCGCGCCAGCGGCTCGAGCAGCCGGTAGAGCGCCCCGGGCGCATCGGTGTGGCCCACCGAGACGAGCAGCGTCG
>JASHTN010000353.1 GCA_030040525.1 Gammaproteobacteria bacterium
GGCCGGCCGCGAGCTCCTCCAGCGTGCGGTGCACTTCGGCCCCGAGCTGCGCGAGCTCGGCCGGATCGGCGGCGGCGAGAAGAAAGGGCGCCTCGCCGACCACGTCCAGCGCCGCGTCCCAGTTGCCCGGTCCGCGCGTCGCGACGAGCCATGCGACTGCCTCGGCCCGCGCCGGCGCAGGAACGCCAAGACGCTGACAGCGCGAGCGCACGGTCGCCGGCAGGCGCGAGGCCTGGGTCGTCACGAGCACCAGGAGCGTGCGCGGCGGGGGTTCCTCGAGTGTCTTCAACAGCGCGTTGGCCGCGAAGCGGTTCAGCGTGTCCGCCGGAGTCAGGACGCCCACCTTGTAGCCGCCCGCGTGACTCGTGAGCGCAAGCTCGGCGGCAAGCTCGCGCACCTGCTCGATGCGGATCTGTCGCGAATCCTCGAGCGGCGTGAGGCGCGCGAGATCCGGATGGATGAGCGCCGCGGCACGGCGGCAGGCGGCACAGCTCCCGCACGGGGCCTGCTGCGGCCGCTCGCACAGCGCGAGCTGCGCGGCCCAGAGGGCGAGCCAGTCCCCGCCCGATCCCGGAGCTTCGTGGATGAGGAGCGCATGCGGCAGCCTGCCGGCCCGCTGCGCGCGGCTGAGCGCGGCGGTCGCCGGTGCGAGCCACGGCGGAATCGCGCCCGCCGCCTCGCTCAAAGCAGCTTCTCCAGCACGGCGCTCACCTGCGCTTCGACAGTGGTGCGCCCGGCCGCTGCATCGACGATGTGGAAGCGCCCCGGCTCACGGCGGGCCAGCTCGAGGTAGCCCGAGCGCACCCGCTCGAAGAAGGCCGCGGTCTCGTCCTCGAAGCGGTCCCGCGGCGCGCCGCTGCCCGCGCGACCGCGGGCACGCGCCAGGCCCACGCTCACCGGCAGGTCGAGCAGGAGCGTGCAATCCGGCGCCAGTCCCGCGTGCACCGCGCGCGCCAGCGTCTCGATGAGCTGCGCATCGACGCCGCGGCCCGAGCCCTGGTAGGCGCGCGTCGCATCCGTGAAGCGATCGCAGATTACCCACTCGCCGCGCCCGAGGGCCGGGCGGATGAGATTCTCGAGGTGCACGCCGCGCGCGGCGAACATGAGCAGCGTCTCGCTCACTGCCGACATGGGCTCCCCGCCCCGCGCGAGCACGATGCCGCGCAGCGTTTCCGCCAGCGGCGTGCCGCCGGGCTCCCGGGTCAGACGTGCCGGAATCGAGCGGCGCGCGAGCCAGGCGGCGATGAACTTGGCGACGGTCGACTTGCCGGCGCCCTCGATGCCCTCGAGCGTCACGAAGCGCCCGCGCTTTACGCTGCGGTTTCTCGCGGGGCTCATGGACTGGGTGTGCCGGTCTTGCGTGCGCCGGCGGCCGCTGCGGCGGGCGGCACCGGAGCGGACGCAGCGGGTGGGGGATGGCGCGCGGCGCTGCGCAGCCGTTCAAGGTAGGTCTTCACGTTCAAATTATGCTCTTGCAGCGTCCGGGAAAACTGGTGCGCGCCGTCGCCGAGTCCCGTGGCGACGAAGTAGAGCTCGCCCGTCTCCGCGGGCTGAACCGCCGCCAACAGCGATTCACGCCCGGGAAGCGCGATCGGCGTCGGCGGAAGTCCGGCGCGCGTATAGGTGTTGTAGGGCGAGTCGGTCAGCAGGTCCCGCGTGTGGATCTCGCCGTCGTACTTCGGTCCCAGTCCGTAGATCACCGTCGGGTCGGACTGCAGCCTCATGCCCTTGCGCAGCCGCGCCGCGAACACCCCGGCGATGCGCGCCCGCTCGGACTTGAGGGCCGCCTCCTTCTCCACCATCGAGGCGAGGATCAGCGCCTGGTAGGGCGTGTCGAACGGCAACCCGATAGCGCGCTCACTCCAGGCGGCGCCGAGCGCGCGCTGCATCGCCTGATAGGCGACCTCGAGGATCGCGACATCGCTGGTGTTCGCAGCGAAACGGTAGGTATCCGGGAAGAAGCGCCCCTCCGGGTTCTCGCCCGGATGGCCGAGCGTCGTCATGATCTCGCCGGGGGTCTCGCCGGCGAGTGTGTGCCTCACGTCCGGCTCGTGCTCGAGCAGGGTCACAAAGTCCGAGAAGGTCGAGCCCTCGACGACGGTCAGCTGCTCGAGGATCACCTTGCCTTCGACGAAGAGCCCGATGATCTCCTCGGGGCTCGCGTGCGCAGGGATCTCGTAGGTGCCTGCCTGGACGCGCGGCTGCTCGCCGTGCAGCCGCAGGTACCAGTGCACCGCGCGGGCGTCGCGCACCGCGCCCTGCTTCTCGAGGCGCCTGAGGACGCTCTGCAGGTTGGCGCCCGCCGGCACTTCGATCCGCGAGGCTGCGCCCCCGGGGCCGGGCGCGCGGTACGAGAGCTGCAGCCACTGCCATGAGCCGAAAGCGATCAGTGCGAGCAGCACCACCGCCGCAGCGCCGACGCCGGACATGCGACGCAGGCGCTTCGAGCCTGCCGTCTTCGCGCCTCTAGTCATCGCCGCCGCCGGCCAATACGGCCGCGAGCCGCTCCTGCAGCGCGCGGGTGACGGGGCCTGCGGCCCATGCGCGCTCCTCGAGCGCACGCACCGGTCGGATCCCGCTCAGAGAGCTGGTAAGGAAGACCTCGGCGGCGCGCGCGAGGTCCTCTGCAGTGAGCAGTGTCTCCTCGAGCGCGATCCCGGCGCGCGTCGCCTCGCGCATCACGACCTGGCGGATGACGCCGGCCACGCCGCAGCGATCGAGCCTCGCGGTACGCAGCCTGCCGCCCTGCACGAGAAACAGGTTGCTCATGACGCCGCAGATGAGGTTACCCGAGTCGTTGAACATCAGCGCCTCGGCGATGTCGGGATCGGTCCACTCGCGCCGCGCCAGCACCTGCTCGAGGCGGTTGCAGTGCTTGAGCCCGGCGAGCAGCGGGTTCTCGGCGAGCCGCAGCGCGCTGAGCCGCACGCGCACTCCGTCGCGCGCCGCGGCCGCATCCTGCTCCGGCCAGGCGTAGCGCAGCGTGACGCGAGTCGCCTGCTCGCGGCCAGTGAGGCGATAACCGCGCTCCACGGCCGCGCCGCGCGTCACCAGTACCTTGACGATGGCGCGGCGGTGTGGCGCGGCCAGCGCCTCGATCTCCGCGCGCAGCGCCGCGCCGTGCGTGAACGGGATAGCCAGCCGGGTGCAGCCCCGCTGCAGCCGCGCCAGGTGCAGCGCCAGGAGCTGCGGGCGCCCGCCGACGCAGGCGATGGTCTCGAAGAGACCGTCGCCGTAGTGCAGCCCGCGCTCGAGAGCCGAAACCCAGCCGCTCTCGCGGCCGTTCACGGCCACGGTGTCCGGCTCACCGAGGCCGTCGGGCATGGCGGGGCCATGCAGCGTGCGGGGGCCGTCAGCCGCCATGAGCGCCACCGAAGGCGCGCAGCAGTCCCCGGGCCTTGGCGCGCGTCTCCTCGAGCTCGCGTTCCGGGTCCGAGTCCGCGACGATGCCGGCTCCGGCGCGAAACTCGACCCGGCGGCCGGTGAGCGTCATGGTGCGGATCAGGATGTTGACGTCGAGGCGTCCGTCGCGCGTCAGGTAGCCGAGCGAGCCGGTGTAGGCGCCCCGCCCTTCCCCCTCGAGCTCGGCGATGATCTGCATGCAGCGGAATTTCGGGCAGCCGGTGATGGTACCGCCCGGGAACACCGCGCGCAGCGCGCCGATCGGGGTCACCTCCGGACGCAGCACGCCGCTCACGTTGGAGACAATGTGGTGCACGTGCGCGTAGGACTCGATGCTCATCAGCTCGTCGACGTGGACGCTCCCGGCCTCGCACACCCGGCCGAGGTCGTTGCGCTCCAGGTCGATCAGCATGATGTGCTCGGCACGCTCCTTCGGGTGCGCGGCGAGCGCGCTCATCTCCGCCGCGTCGGCCGCAGGCAGCCGGCTGCGGGGGCGCGTGCCGGCGATCGGCCGCGTGTCGACCTGGCGCCCCGCGACCCGCACCAGCCGCTCAGGCGAGGAGCACAGCAGCGCCACATCGCGCCACTGCGCGAGCGCTGCAAAGGGCGCAGGATTGGCGGCCCGCAGCCGCTGATAAAGCGCCGCAGCCGCCGAGTCCGTGCCGCCTGGCGCGCTCCTCGCGAGCTCGACCGTCCAGGGCCGCGACAGGTTCGCCTGGTAGACATCGCCCGCGCGCACATACTCCTTGGCGCGGCGCACGCGTCCGAGGAAGGCCCCGGGGTCCTCCTCCAGCACCGACTCCACGGCGATCGCGCCGCCAACCGGCCCGTTGCGAGCGGCGGCACGGGCATCGGCGGCGAGCCGCTCCAGCTCGGACGGGCAAGCCTCTTCGGCGACCGCGTAGACGCGGTCGTCCGCGTGGTCGTGCAGCAGCGCGCACGGTGTGCGCAGCGCAAACGCCTGCCAGGGCAGCGGGCTGCGCGGCAGCGACAGATGCGGCTCGATCTCCTGCGCCAGCTCGTAGCCGAGGAAAAGCGCCCAGCCGCCGCTAAAGGCCCCAGCGGCGCTCGGGATGTCCGCCGGCGCACCGCGCGAGGCACGCGCCGGCCCGAGACTGCCCGCCGTGCGGCTCTCGGCGCGCCACCAGGCCTCGAGCGCGGCGA
>JASHTN010000354.1 GCA_030040525.1 Gammaproteobacteria bacterium
GCCAGGATGGAGCGCTGGTCGAGCGCGCGCACCAGGGCATCTCGAGCCCGGCCTATGAGCCCGGCCCCTACTCGCCTTACACCGAGGGGCTGGTCGACGGCTTCTGCGACTGGTACCTGGGCAGGCTCGCCGCGGGGCTCGCAGCGCAACGCACGCAACGGGCAGCGTGACCGCACCGATCCCGAGCGGGTCAGAAGCCCCGGAGCAGAAAGTCAAGCGCGGCGGTAATCGCACGCCCCTGCTCGACCACGTTGCCCATGTGCGGACCGAGGTCCGCTCGCGCGATCCCCGCCAGCTGTGGGGTCATCAACGCGTAGGCTTTGCCATCGAACGTCACGGTTGGCGTCAGATACGCTAGCGGAAATTCGCGCAGCGCCGGCGCACCGCACAGTGGAACGACGACGCGAGTCTCAAGGTCCTCGAACAGGTCCGCCTGCACGTCCAGCAGCAACGGGTAGGCGGCGCTGCTGCGCGATTTCCTGTTGCGGTATATCGCGTACTGCGCCATCAGAAGCATCGTCCGCTCCGCCGGGTGGCCCGACAGGAGCACTGCCGAAGGAAGTGATCGTTGTAAGCAACGATTGCCTGCAGGTGCTCGGCACGCCACTGCAGGCGCTTGCGGTGGGCAAGTTCCTCAACGAGTGCGCGTTCGAGCAGCGCCGAAAGATTGACGCCGGCTCGGCGCGCCGCATCGATCAGATCGGCGCGCGCGCTGAGGTTGGTGGGGCGCTTCACGCCGCTTGAGTCGTCGTCGGACACGCGGACCCCCGTACGTACCGTGCGTAGCGGCGAGTGCGTACTACCTCGAATTCGTACCATGCGCATGGTTCATGCGCATAGGCGCAAAAGGAGGGTAAACATCGAGCCTCTCGTGCAGGCCTAACGCGCACAGGCCTCCGGCAAGCCCTGCCGCAAGGCAGGCCGAGCCCGCGCCCCCTCTGTCGCATTCAGGCAAGAAGGGTGTAAAATCCGGCATGTGCAACCGGCGCTGCCCAAGAGCAAGTACGCGTTTCTGACGCTGCCGCGCTACTCGATGATCGCGCTGTCGAACGCGGTCGAGCCGCTGCGCATGGCGAACAGCGTCACCGCCCAGGCCGTGTACGACTGGCAGATCGTGAGTCTCGACGGCGCGCCCACTCCCGCGAGCAACGGGCTGGAGCTCTCGCCGACGCTGCCCCTGGAGCAGATGGGCCCGGTCGATATCCTGTTCGTGTGCGGCGGCGTGGACGTGCAGGACGCGGTATCGCCGAAGATCCTCGCAGCTCTGCGACGTTTCGCGGAGCGCCGCGTGCCGCTCGGCGCGCTATGCACCGGGGGCTATGCCCTCGCCAAGGCGGGCCTCCTCGACAGGTACCACGCCACGATCCACTGGGAGAACCTCTCGGCGCTGCGCGAGGAGTTTCCGCGCATCCAGCTGAGCGATCAGCTCTTTACCATCGACCGCGACCGTTTCACCTGCTCCGGCGGCGTGGCGCCGCTCGATCTGATGCTGCATCTGGTGGAGTCCAAGCTCGGCGCGCGCGTCTCACAGCTGATCTCCGAGCAGTTCATCGTCGACCGGATCCGCAGCGACCGCGACCGGCAGTATGTGCCGCTGCGGGCGCAGATCGGGGTCAGCCACGAAAGCCTCATCAAGGTCGCGCAGCTCATGGAGGACAACATCGAGAAGCCACTCTCCCTCGATGAGATCGCGAGCGCCACGGGGCTCTCGCGCCGGCAGATCGAGCGTCTCTTCAAGCGCCACCTCAACTGCGTCCCCAAGCGCTACTACCTGCAGATGCGCCTGCGCCGGGCACGGGAGCTGCTGCTGCAGACCTCGATGCCCATCATCGACATCACGACCGCCTGCGGCTTCCAGTCGCCGCCGCACTTCTCGCGCTGCTACCGGGCGCAGTTCGGCTGTCCGCCGAGCGTCGAGCGGCAGAGCCGCGCTGGCAAGATCGCAGCGGCGGCGGGCGCGACGCCCGGTCGGGAGCGCGCCGGCGCCACCTGAATTTTCGATGGCGCGAGCTGAATTCTCGATAACGTGAACAGCGTCCACCGCGGGCTTGCCTTAATTCGGGCGATGTCGCGCGCGGACATGTCGCGGTCGCGAAGCAGCCATTGACTGCAATACCCTCCCCGTACCATGAGCTCGGCGGCCGCGCGCGCCCCTAACCCGAAGTCGCGCATGGAGATTTTCGACCATGGCCGAACAAGCCGAAGGCGATTTCAACCTACGCGACCTGAACGATCAGGAGCTCACCGAGCAGGTGCACGATGACCTGTACAACGGCTTGAAGACCGAGGTCGAAGAGGCGACGCGAATCTTCCTCGAGCGCGGCTGGAACGCCGAGAAGGTGTTGAACGACGCGCTCGTCGAGGGCATGCGCATCGTCGGCATCGACTTCCGCGACGGCATCCTGTTCGTGCCCGAAGTGCTGCTCGCCGCCAACGCGATGAAGGGCGGGATGGAGATCCTGCGCCCGCTGCTCGCCGAAACCGGGGTGCCGCCGATCGGCAAGATCGTGATCGGCACGGTCAAGGGCGACATTCACGACATCGGCAAGAACCTGGTCTCGATGATGCTCGAGGGCGCCGGCTTCGAGGTCATCGATCTCGGCATCAACAACCCCGTCGAGAAGTATCTCGCCGCGCTCGAGCAGCACAAGCCGGACATCCTCGGCATGTCGGCGCTGCTCACGACCACGATGCCTTACATGAAAGTCGTGATCGACAAGATGCGCGAGACCGGCATCCGCAAGGACTACATCGTTCTGGTGGGCGGCGCGCCTCTCAACGAGGAATTCGGCAAGGCGGTGGGCGCGGATGCCTACTGCCGCGATGCGGCCATCGCGGTCGAGACGGCCAAGTCGCTGCTCGCCGCCAAGCGGGCCGCCGCCGGCACCGGGCGCAGCGCCGCGAGCGCCGCCTGAGCCTGCCGCCCATGAGCGCGCCGTCGCGGATACTGGTCATCGCCTGCGGTGCACTCGCGCGCGAGATCGCCGCGCTCAGGCGCGCCAGCGGCTGGACGGCGCTCGAGGTGCGCTGCCTGCCCGCCGAGCTCCACAACCGGCCGGAGCGCATTGCGCCCGCGGTGCGTGCGGCGATCCGCGAGTGCCGCGCGCAGTACGCCAGCGTCTTCGTCGCGTACGGCGACTGCGGCACGGGCGGACAGCTGGACGCAGTGCTGGCCGAGGAAGGCGTCGAGCGGCTGCCCGGCGCGCACTGCTACGAGTTCTTCGCTACCGCGCCGGTGTTTGCCCAGCTCGCGGAAGCCGAGCCCGGCACCTTCTATCTGACGGATTTCCTGCTGCGGCACTTCGAGCGCCTGGTGGTCAAACCCCTCGGCCTCGATCGTCACCCCGAGCTGGCCGGCGAATACTTCCGCCATTACCGCCGGCTCGTGTACCTCGCGCAGGTCGAGCGCGCGGACGCGATCGCCGCGGCGCGCGCCATCGCGCAGCGCTTCGGTTTCGCCTTCGAGCATCGCGCGACCGGCTACGGGGAGCTCGGCACGCGCCTCGCCTCGCTGGTCGCAGCCGCTGCCGCCGCTCCCGCGGGCGACGCCGACGCCCGCGCCACGCTGCGCTGAGGCGCCCGCGGACCCGATACGGCGGCAACCGACTCCATGGCGGCTCACCTGAGCATCATCTCCTGGCGCGACATTCCCGCGCAGGTCGTCGTCAGGCGCGGTCGCGAAACCGCCAAGGTGCAACTGTCGGCCCGCTTTCAGGAGGCAGTCGACCGTGCCGCGATGCGCGCCGGGCGCGGCACCTCCGATGCCTATCTCGCCGACTGGAAGCGCAGCGAGCCGCGCCCCTGCAGCGACGACATCCAGGGCGAAGCGGCTGCCGAGGCGGCGCGCATCGAGGCGCGCTTCACGGACGAGCAACTCGAGGAGCTGATCCGCTCGAAGGGTCTCGCGACGGGCGCGTAGCATGTACGCCGCGCGCAGCTGGTCGGTGCGTCACGCCCGGGGGCTCAACGCCTTCTATCGCGGCTTCGAGTCACTCCTGGTGGCGCTCGAGCCCCTGTGGCGGGCGATCGGCTACGAGCGGCTCGAGCGTCCCGTCGCGGCACTCGAGCGCGGCGTCAAGGGGCTGTTGTTCGATTGCCGCATGTGCGGCCAGTGCATCCTCAGCTCGACCGGCATGTCGTGCCCGATGAACTGCCCGAAGAACCTGCGCAACGGCCCGTGCGGCGGCGTACGCGCCGACGGTCACTGCGAGGTGCGACCGGAAATGAAATGCGTCTGGGTCGAGGCGGTGGCGGGCGCCGCGCGCATCGAAGGGGGAATGGCGGCGCTCGCCGCCGTGCAGGTCGCAGTCGACCGCCGCCTCACCGGCAGATCCTCGTGGCTGCGCGTGGTGCGCGAGCGGGTCGCAGCAGCTGCGGAGCGGCCGGCATGATTTTCGAGGACGAGCCGGTCCCCGGCTACCCGCTGCCGATCCTCCCCGGCCACACCTCCCCGGGCCGTCTCGAGCGCGTGCTGCGCGCGGGACAGTTCGCGGTGACCGCCGAGCTCGCCCCGCCGGACTCCGCCGATCCGCAGGAGGTCTACAAGCGCGCCCATATCTTCGACGGCTTCGTCGATGCCATCAACGCCACCGACGGCTCGGGTGCCAACTGCCACATGTCGAGCCTCGCAGTCTGCGCGCTCCTCACCCGCGTCGGCTACGCGCCCGTGATGCAGATCTCCTGCCGCGACAAGAACCGCATCGCCATCCAGGGCGACATCCTCGGCGGCGCCGCGATGGGTGTGTGCAACCTCCTGTGCCTCACCGGCGACGGCGTGCAGGCCGGCGACCATCCGCAGGCGCTGCCGGTGTTCGACCTCGACTCGCTGACGCTGCTCGAGACCGCGCGCACGCTGCGCGACGAGCACCATTTTCTCTCCGGCCGCAGGATCACCCACGCGCCGCGCGTGCTGCTCGGGGCGGCCGAGAACCCCTTCGCGCCGCCGCTCGAGTGGCGCGCAGAGCGGCTCGCGAAGAAGGTCGCCGCCGGCGCGCAGTTCATCCAGACACAGTTCTGCTACGACGTGCCGGTGCTGCGTGAGTTCATGCGCCGGGTCGAGGACCTGGGCCTGCTCGATAAGGTGTTCATGCTGATCGGCGTAGGCCCGCTGCGCTCGGCCAAGGCGGGCGAGTGGATCCGCGCCCACGTGCCCGGCGTGCACATCCCGGAGGCGGTCATCCGCCGCATGGCGGGCGCCGCCGACGGCGCGCTCGAGGGCCGCAGGCTCTGCATCGATCTGATCCAGGAGATCCGCACCATCAAGGGGGTGCACGGCGTGCACCTCATGGCCTACCGGCAGGAAGAGTCGGTGGCCGAAATCATCGACCGCTCCGGGGTACTCGGCGGCCGCGTGCCCTGGTACCCCGGACGCGACCCACAGGCGAATAGCAACAGGATGGCTTCATGACCGACACCGTCGTCAGCTCCCAGACCCGCGAGGTCGTCCTCGGCCTCGAGCGTCCGTTCGTCATGATCGGCGAGCGCATCAATCCCACCGGCCGCAAGATCCTCGCGGCCGAAATGGCCGCGGGCAACTTCAGCCGCGTCGAGGCGGACGCGCTTGCGCAGGTGACTGCCGGCGCGCACATGCTGGACGTGAACGCCGGCATCCCGCTCGCCGACGAGCCGGCGATCCTCGCCAGGGCGGTGCAGCTCGTGCAGTCGATCACCGACGTGCCGCTGTCGATCGACTCCTCCATCGTCAAGGCGCTGGAGGCGGGGCTCGCCGTGTATAAAGGCAAGCCCTTGGTCAACTCCGTCACCGGCGAAGAGGAGCGGCTCGAGTCGGTGCTGCCGCTGGTGAAGAAGTACGGCGCCGCCGTGGTCGCGATCTCCAACGACGAGACCGGCATCTCCGAGGATCCGGACGTGCGCTTCGAGGTCGCGAGGAAGATCGTCAATCGCGCCGCCGATCACGGCATTCCGCGCAGCGACATCGTCGTCGACCCGCTCGTCATGCCGATCGGCGCCATCAACCAGGCGGGCCGGCAGGTGATGCACCTGCTCAATCGCCTGAAGCACGAGCTGAAAGTGAACACCACCTGCGGCGCCTCGAACGTGAGCTTCGGCCTGCCGGCGCGCGAGGGCATCTCGGCCACCTTCCTCAGCATGGCGATCGGCGCCGGCCTCACCTCCGCGATCATGAATCCGATGCACCTCGAGATCGTCCGCGCCTGCATGGCCGCCGACGTCATGATGGGTCACGATGCGGATTGCGCGCGCTGGATCAAGCGCTTCCGCGAAGCGCCGCCGCTGCAGGCCTCGGGAGCCGCCGCCAGCGCCCCCGAAGGGGCGGCCCGCGGGCGCCGCGAGGGTGGCCATCGCCGCCGCGCGCAGGGACCCGTGTGACAACCAAGGATCCACTGGTCGTCTTCACGCCCTCGGGCAAGCGTGGCCGATTTCCGCGCGGCACGCAGCTGCTGCAGGCGGCGCGCAGCCTCGGAGTCGACGTCGACTCGGTGTGCGGCGGCCGCGCGCTCTGCGGCCGCTGCCAGGTGCTGGTCATGGAAGGAGACTTTCCCAAGCACGGCATCAGCTCGCACGCGGCGAACCTCTCGCCGCTGAGCGAGACGGAGCAGAGCTTCTCGCAGCGCCGGCCACTGCCGGCCGGACAGCGGCTGTCGTGCTCCGCGCGCATCGAGGGCGACCTGGTGATCGACGTGCCGGCCACAAGTCAGGTGCACCGCCAGGTGGTGCGCAAGACCGCCGACACCCGTCCGATCACCCTCAACCCGGTCGTGCACCTGCACTACGTCGAGGTGCGCGAGCCCGACATGCACGACCCGGCCGGCGATCTGCAGCGGCTCCTCGAAGCGCTGCGCCGTGAGTGGGACTTCGGGCCGCTGCGTTGCGATCTC
Source organism: Gammaproteobacteria bacterium (assembly GCA_030040525.1). Lineage (GTDB taxonomy): Bacteria > Pseudomonadota > Gammaproteobacteria > Steroidobacterales > Steroidobacteraceae > 13-2-20CM-66-19. Next base: position 6,858 of record JASHTN010000354.1, read on the forward strand.
GCGGTGCTGCAGAGCCTGCAGGCGGCGCTGCGCAAAGGCGAGTGGCGGGTGACGGTTGCCGTGCACGCCGGCTCGCAGCTGATCGGCGTCTGGCCGGGGTTCCACGACCAGGTGTACGGCCTCGCAGTCGACGTCGGCTCCACTACCATCGCGGCGGTGCTGTGCAATCTCGAGAGCGGCGCAGTGGTGGGCTCGGCGGGCGCGATGAATCCGCAGATCCGCTTCGGCGAGGACCTCATGAGCCGCGTGTCCTACGCCATGATGAACCCGGGCGGCGCGCGGCAGATGACCGAGGCAGTGCGCGGCGCGCTGAACACGCTCGCCGCCGAGGTTGCGGGTGCTGCGGGTATCAGCGTCGAGAACATCCTCGAGGTGACGGTGGTCGGCAATCCGATCATGCATCACCTGCTGCTCGGCATCGACCCGGTGGAGCTCGGCGGCGCGCCGTTTGCGCTCGCCAGCGACTCGGCGCTCGGCCTCAGGGCCTCCGAGCTCGGGCTGAATCTTCATCCCGGCGCGCGTGTCTACACGCTGCCGTGCATTGCCGGCCACGTGGGCGCCGATGCCGCCGGGGTGATGCTCGCCGAGCGCCCCGACCTGCGCGACAAGCTGACGCTGCTCGTCGACGTCGGTACCAACGCCGAGATCGTGCTCGGTAACCGCCAGCGGCTGCTGGCGTGCTCCAGTCCCACCGGTCCCGCCTTCGAGGGCGCGCAGATCAGCTGCGGCCAGCGGGCCGCTCCCGGTGCCATCGAGCGGGTGCGCGTCGATCCGCGGACGCTCGAGGCACGCTTCAAGGTCATAGGCTCCGAGCTCTGGTCGGATGAGCCGGGATTCGAGGCGAGCGTGGCCGGCACCGGCGTCACCGGCATCTGCGGCTCGGGGATCATCGAAGTGATCGCCGAGATGTATCTCGCCGGCATCATCAGTCAGGACGGGGTCATCGACGGCGGGCTCGCCAAGCGCAGCGACCGCATCGTGGCAACCGGCCGGACCTTCGCCTACATCGTGCATCGCGGCGCCGTGCCGCTGCGGATCACGCAGAACGACGTGCGCGCGATCCAGCTCGCCAAGGCGGCGCTGCGCGCCGGGGTGCAGCTCCTCATGGATCACATGGGCGCAACCGAAGTCGACCGCATCCGCCTCGCCGGCGCCTTCGGCAGCCACATCGACGTCAAGTACGCGATGATCCTCGGCATGATCCCCGACTGCGACCTGTCGCAGGTGTCCTCCGCCGGCAATGCGGCCGGCGCCGGCGCGCGCATCGCGCTGCTCGACAGCGCCTCACGCAAGACCATCGAGGAGCTGGTGCACCGGGTGGAGAAGATCGAGACCGCGATCGAGCCGAAGTTCCAGGCGCATTTCGTCGCCGCCATGGGCATCCCTCACTCGAGCGAGCCCTATTCCAATCTGCGCAAGGCGGTGCAGCTGCCGGCGCCCAAGACCGCCACCGCGCCACGGCCCGGTGCGCGCGGCCGGCGTCGCGCCGGAGCCTAGGACAGCCCTCTCAACCCCGCTGCCTGTGAACCTCGCGCGTCAGGTGCGCCACGCCGGCCGCATCGCGCGTGACGTGAATGTCCATACGCTGCCCACGGAACACGACGTTGCGCAGCGTGAGCGACGTCCAGCCCTCGGGCAGGACGGGCGGATAGGCCGCCACCAGTCCCTGCTCGCGGATCCGCAAGCCCGTGAAGCCGTAGACGAGGCTCTGGATGAATCCCCCCGAGCCGGTGAGGAAATAGCCGACGTTGTTGTCGGCTGCCTCGGTCCGCACGTTGAAGGGGGGCTTCACCGTGCCACCCGAGAAGTTGCCGGCGAACCAGGCGGCGGCGTCCGCGGCGCTGCCGATCTCGTCGGCGGCGGTGACCGGCGCCACCATATTCATGCTGCCGCCGCTCACGCGCGCAATCAGCGCGGGGCGGAGCGCGTAGTCGTAGTCGCCGCGGCGCAGCTCGGGACTCATCTCGAGATCGAGCGACGGCAGGAACAGCAGCGCGAGCGGCCCGCCGCCGTAGTGCAGGGTGACGCTCGGATCGAAGGCGAGGTGATGCGCGCCGCCCGGCGCCATCGGGATGTAGAGCTGCTTCGCGATACGCTCCCAGAGCGCATCGGGCCGCTCGCCGAGCACGCGGGCGGCAGCCGTCGCACAGCGCAGCGCCCTGGCCGCCGACACGTTGGTGAACGTGTCGTTCAGGATGTCGTTGTAGGACTCCGCAACCGACGTCAGGTGCGTGATCTCGTAGCGTCGCGCCTGCGGATTGTAGGTGGCGCGGCTCGCCCAGAATTTCGCCACCTCGCGCAGTACCGGCCACCCCTGCTGGCGGAGCCAGTCGCGGTCGTGGGTGGCGAGATAGTACTGCCACTGCGCGATCGCGACGTCGGCGTTTACGTGAATCTCGGTGTCGGCAAGCACGACGGCGGAGTGCTGCGTCTGATCGGTCCCGTTCTCGGGATCCGACTCCCAGGGGTACATGGCGCCCTGAAAGCCGTGCTGCCGAGCCCGTGCCTGCGCGGCTTGCACAGTGCGATCGCGGAATGCCACCAACGACTGCGCGCGCTCGGGGTGCAGCAGCAGCAGCGCCGGAAACATCCAGGTGTCGCTGTCCCAGAACGCGTGACCCAGGTAGCACGTCGTCAGGCCGCACGGTCCGAGTCCCCACGATGCGCCCGGCGCCGCGCTCGCGATGAGGTAGTACAGCTCCGAGTGCACGAGCTGCTGCGCCCGCGGGTCGCCGTCGATCACGATGTCCGACTGCCAGAGCTGCTCCCAGGCCGCGCGCTGCTCGGCCAGCAGCCGCTCGAAGCCGCGCTCGCGAGCTGCGCGCGCCAGCTCGAGATCGTCGGCGGCGCCGCCGCCCCACCCGCTGCGTGACAGGGCCATGAACTTGGTGAACGCGTACGAGTGGCCCCGCTCCACCTTGATCACCACATCGAGCGCCAGCCGGAAGCGGTCCTTGTGCAGCGTGACGCTCTCCGGCGGCGCCCCTTCCGGGAGCGCCACGGCGACCGCCATCGCCATGGATGCGCCGTACCCCGCCTGGCCGTCGAGCCAGAGCGTGAGCGCTCTGCTGTCACCCTCAGCGGTCAGCACCTGGACGTAGCCGGGGTACCAGACCGAGGCGCGGTCGGGCGTGGCGGGCGGCTGCGGCTCGAGCGTGAGGCCATACGCTGCGACCGCCTCCTCCATCTCGGGCCCGGTCATCTGCGCGAGCGGAAAGCGCGGCGCGTGCTCCGCCCACAGCATCAGCGGGAACGACAACTGCACCACGCCGTCGTAGTCGGGCGTGATCCGGATGCGGCTCGCCGCAAGATGCGGCGCCGCTTCGCTGATGAAGGTCGTCGCCTCGATGGCGGTCTCGCGCCCGCGGTCGAAGTAGTGATAGCTGCTCGTGAGCACGCCCGCGTGGAGGTCGAGCGTCTGGCGGTAGTCGCGGAAACGCCGCTCGCTCATCGGCACGCGATTCAGCCAGTCCTGCCCCCCTCCCGGAGGTCCGGGATTGAAATCAATCTCGGTCCAGCCGGGCACGGAGGCCGGGCGCGAGATGTCCCCCGGCGTGTAATCCATGAGTCCCGCCACGTACGAGCGCGCCACCTGGGTGCCGCGCGGCGAGCTCAGCGTGGAGAAATAGCCGTTGGCAAGATAGGTCGGAAAATAGCGCGGCAGGTCCGCGGCCGAAGCGCTCAGCAGGAAGCTCGCGTCCGTCTCGGCGCGGGCGCCGGCGGCAGCGGCGAGCAGCAGCAGCGCCCGGCAGGCGGCGCGTGCGATTGTCGACGGCGGAAGTGTCATTTCGGTGGCCCCACTGCAAGATATACCGTGCTCCAGAGCTGCGCCGCATTCGACTCGTCCGCGTCGGCGGCGGATGCGCCGAACGGCGCCACCCGGTACTGACCGGCGGCAAACGACCACGACCACAACTCGAAGTTGTTCATCGACCGCGTGGCACCGATCGCCGACCAGAGCAGCCGTTGCGCACTGAGGAGGTGCGCGCGCACTGCGGGCGGCAGATCCTGCCGCTCGAGCTGCCGTGCGAGGCCTGCAGCGAACAGCGCCTGCTGCCACGACCAGACGACCGTGCCGTGGTAGGCGTTGCGGGAGAACTGCCCCTGGAGCGATGCCGGGCAGAAGGCGGGGTTCGCGACCAGCATGCCGACCCCGGTCATCAGTCCGGCCGGAAACGGCTGCAGCAACATCGTGACGGCGCGGTCGACCTGCTGCGGATCGAGCTGCGCGAACAGCAGCGCAAACCCCTCGTCCGAATGCATCACCGGGATCGGTGTCCCCGACGCATCGAGCGCGATAGCGTGAAAGTGCAGGTCACGGGGGCCAAGCGCCTCGAGAGCCAGATCAGGTGCAACACCCTGCGCGGCGGCATAGGCTGAGATCGCGGCGCGGGCGCTGAGGTGCGGCACGGTGACCTCGAAGAGCGGCGGCGCCTGCGCCCGCCACACCCGCGCCATCTGCGCGGCGTGTGCCAGCAGCGCCCGATCATCCGTACTCAGGTACGCTGACAGCAGCCCGCTCTTATCGAGTTGCGCCGCGGCGTCGAGTGCCGCGGGGACCAGCACTGCGTTGACGTCGTAGGGATAGCGGCCGCCGCCGAGGCCCATCTCGCTGTCGCGCCATTCACCCACAGCAAAGCCGGGCTTCAGCCCGATGAGGTGTGCGGCTCGCGGCGCGGCGGCGAACGCGGCTGCGCTGCGCAGCACATAGCGCAGGTTGGCG
>JASHTN010000355.1 GCA_030040525.1 Gammaproteobacteria bacterium
GCAGGCGCCGCCGGGGGCGCTCGAGCGCGCCGGCCGGCGCGCCGCCCGCTGGGTGGAGACGGCGCGCGCCGACAAGCGCTCCCGTCCGCTCATCGAGCGGATGCTCGAGCAGTTCCCGCTCGACAGCGCCCAGGGCAAGGCGCTCATGAGCCTGGCGGAGGCGCTGCTGCGCACGGCGGATGCCCGGCGCGCCGACCAGCTGATCGCCGAGCGCCTCGCCGCGCTGCGCGCCGCGGGCGTGCCCGGGGACACGGACCTGCTGCTGCGCACCGGCTTCACGCTGCTCGGAGCTGCCGGACGGCTGCTGCCGGATGTGGTCACGGAGCTTGCCGGGGAGTTCTCCGCGGCGAGCCTCACCGGGCCCGTGGTCGCTCCGATCGTGCGCGCGGCGCTGCGCCAGTCGATACAGCTCCTCGGCGAGGCGTTCATCGTCGGCGAAACCATCGACGCGGCGCTCGAGCGCGGCGCGCAGGACCCCGAGCTCAGGCTCTGCTCCTTCGACGTGCTCGGCGAGGGGGCGCGCACCGAGGCCGATGCGCTGCGCTACTTCCAGGCCTACGCGCACGCGATCGAGGCGCTCGCCCGCCAGCCGCCCGGACCCACTCAGGCGCGCTCCGGGATCTCGGTGAAGCTCTCGGCGCTCGAGCCGCGCTACACACTGCTGCAGAGCGCGCGCGTCAACGCGCAGCTCGGTCCGCGCATGCAGGAGCTCGCGCGCAGCGCCGCCGGCGCGGGCATCGGCTTCACGATCGATGCGGAGGAGGCGGATCGTCTCGACCTGTCGCTCGACGTGGTGGAGAGCCTGGCGCGCGACGCTGCGACGCGCGACTGGGACGGGCTCGGACTTGCCGTGCAGGCCTACGGCCGGCGGGCGCCGCTGGTGCTCGAGTGGGTGACGGCGCTGGCGCGCGGCGCCGGCAGGCGCATGAGCGTGCGTCTGGTGAAGGGCGCCTACTGGGACAGCGAGATCAAGCGCGCACAGGAGCGCGGACTCGAGAGCTTTCCGGTCTACACCTCCAAGGCGGCGACCGATGCCAGCTATCTCGAGTGCGTGCAGCAGCTGTTTGCGGCGCACGAGGTCATCTATCCGCAGTTCGCCACCCATAACGCGTTTACCGTCGCTGCGGTGCTCGAGCTCGCCGTGCCGGGCGCAGCTTACGAGTTTCAGCGCCTGCACGGCATGGGCGAGGCGCTGTACGCCGCGGCGCGCGCCGAGCTGCCGCAGCTGCCGCCGGTGCGGGTGTATGCGCCGGTCGGCACGCACGAGGAGCTGCTGCCGTATCTCGTGCGCCGGCTGCTCGAGAACGGCGCCAACACCTCGTTCGTTCACCAGTTCATGAATGCGCAGATTCCCGTGGAGGATGTGGTGCGCGATCCCATCGCCTCGCTCGACTCGCAGGGCATGCAACCCAGGCGCGTGCGCGAGCCGCTGGCACTCTACGGCAGCGAGCGCGCCAATTCGCCCGGCGAGGACTTCGGCAACCCGGCAAGCCTCGCCGCCCTCGAGTCGGAGCTGCGCGCCCACGCCGCCGAGCGCTATCACGGCGGCCCGCTGCTCGCCGCAGGCGAGGGGCGCGATGCCGGGGTGCCGGTGGTGTCGCCCGCGGATACGCGTCTCATCGTGGGGCTCACCCGCGATGCGACCGCAGAGGAGATCCGCGACGCAATGGCGGCGGCGCAGGCGGCGCAGCCGCGCTGGGATGCGACCCCGGCCGCGGAGCGCGCCCGCTGTCTCGAGCAGGCGGCCGGGCAGCTCATCGAGCGGCGCGGGGAGTTCCTCAGCCTGCTGGTGCGCGAGGCGGGCAAGACGCTGCCGGACGCGGTGGCGGAGCTGCGCGAAGCGGTCGATTACTGCCGCTACTACGCGGCGCGTGGCCGTGAGCTGTTCGGCGCCCCGGCCGTGCTTCCCGGCCCGACCGGCGAGCGCAATACGCTCGCGCTCAACGGCCGCGGCGTGTTCGCGTGCATCAGCCCGTGGAACTTTCCGCTCGCGATCTTCAGCGGCCAGATCACCGCCGCGCTCATGGCGGGCAACGCCGTGGTCGCAAAACCCGCGCCCGCGACCCCGCTGGTAGCGCACGCCATGGTGCGGCTGCTGCACGCCGCCGGCGTGCCGCGCGAGGTGCTGCAGCTCACCCCCGCGGACGGCCCGCCGTTCAGCGCGGTGGCGCTCACGCACCCGGCGCTCGCCGGAGTTGCCTTCACGGGCTCGACCGCGACCGCCGCCACCATCAACCGCACGCTCGCCGCGCGCGCGGGCGCGATCGTGCCGCTGATCGCCGAGACCGGCGGCGTGAATGCGATGGTGGTGGATGCGACGGCGCTCCCCGAGCAGGTGGTCGACGACGTCGTCACCTCCGCCTTCACCAGCGCCGGGCAGCGCTGTTCGGCGCTGCGCATGCTGTACGTGCAGGAGGAGATCGCACCGCGCGTGATCGACATGCTCACCGGCGCGATGGGCGTGCTGCGCATCGGCCCGCCGTGGCAGCTCGCGACCGACGTGGGACCGGTGATCTCGGAGGCTGCGCGGGCACGCCTCGCGCAGCACGCCGAGCGCATGCGCGCGCAGGCCCGGCTGCTCTACGCGTGCGAGCTGCCCGCGGGGCTGCCGCCCGGGCACTACTTCCCGCCGCAGGCCTTCGAGCTGCGCCGGCTCGATCAGCTGCGCACCGAGGAGTTCGGCCCCATCCTGCACGTCGCGCGCTTCGCTCACGACGCGCTGCCGGAGGTGCTCGCGGCGATCCGCAGCACCGGCTTCGGACTCACGCTCGGAGTGCACAGCCGTCTCGAGAGCGTGGCGCAATACGTGTACCGCTCGCTGGCCGTCGGCAACACCTACGTCAACCGCAACATGATCGGTGCGGTCGTGGGCGTGCAGCCCTTCGGCGGACAGGGCCTGTCGGGCACCGGACCCAAGGCCGGCGGGCCGCACTACCTGCTGCGCTTTGCGACCGAGCGCACCCTCACCGTGAACACCGCCGCCATCGGCGGCAACCTCGAGCTGCTCTCCTGAGGCGGCGGGCCGCCGCTGCGGCCGTCAGCCTGCGGCGCCGGCGGCAGCCCCGCCGGGCAATCGCAACTCATCCCTGAGCGCGTCCAGCGACTCGAGCGGCGCCGTGCAGACGCTGCCGCGGCACACGTAGGCCACGGCCTCGCCGCGCGGCGCCTTGGCGGCGAGCGCCGCCGGCAGATCGGCCGCATCGGCCGGGATTGCCAGCACCAGGCGGCGCGGGGCGAAGGTCCGTGCCAGCTCGCGCCGCCAGCCCTCAATGGCGGCGGGCTCGCCGCGCAGGATGACGATTTCGGGCGGCTTGAGCAGCTCATCGAGCGCGGTGATCAGGCTGATGTGCGACTGGGGATACCGGCCGAGCGCGGGCCACGCCGCGCGGATGGTGCGCTCGGCCGCGAGCAGGTAGCGCGGCTCACCGAGCAGATGTCCGAAGCGCTGCAGCGCGAGGGCGGCAATGCCGTTGCCGGCGGGAGTCGCGTCGTCGCTGAAGCTCTTGCTGCGATGGATCAGCGTCTCGTGATCGTCGGACGTGAAGTAGAAGCCGCCGCCCTCGGCATCCTCGAAATGCGCCAGCACGACCTCGAGCAACTGCCGGGCAAATTCGAGCTCGTCGGTGCGGAAGCGTACCTGCTGCAGCTCGAGAACCGCGTCGGCGAGATAGGCGTAATCATCGAGATAGGCGTTGAGATGCGCACGCCCATCCTTGGCGGTGGCGAGCAGGCGGCCGTCGCGCCACAGCACCCGGCGGATGAAATCGAGCGCGCGGCCGGCGGCCTCCGCCAGGTCGTCACGCGTGAACGTCCGGGCAGCGATCGCCAGTCCGCGGATCATGAGCGCGTTCCAGGACGTCAGGATCTTCTCGTCGCGTGCCGGACGGACTCGCAGCGCGCGCAGCGCGTAGAGCCGCGCCCGCGCGGACTCGATGAGC
>JASHTN010000356.1 GCA_030040525.1 Gammaproteobacteria bacterium
CGTCTCGCAGATCATCACCTACGGCACCATGGCCGCGAAGGCGGTGGTGCGCGATGTCGGGCGCGTGCTCGGCATGAGCTACGGCTACGTCGATCGCATCGCCAAGCTCATCCCCTTCGAGCTCGGCATCACCCTCGAGGGGGCGCTCGCGAAGGAGCCGGAGCTCAAGCGCCTCTACCAGGAGGAGGACGAGGTCCGCGGCCTCATCGATCTGGCGCGCTCGCTCGAGGGCCTGACGCGCAACGCCGGCATGCACGCCGGCGGCGTCGTCATCGCGCCCTCGGTGCTCACCGATTTCTGCCCGCTGTACTGTGACGCGGCGGGCGGCAGCGTCGTCACCCAGTTCGACAAGGACGACGTCGAGGCGGCCGGGCTCGTCAAGTTCGACTTCCTCGGCCTGCGCACCCTCACGATCATCGACCGCGCGGTGACGACCATCAACCGGCTGCGCAGCGGGCGCGGCGAGCCGCCGCTCGACAGCAGCGCGCTTCCGATGGATGACCCGAAGACTTACGAGCTGCTCAAGTCCTGCCGCACGACCGCGGTCTTCCAGCTCGAGTCGCGCGGCATGAAGGACCTCATCCGGCGGCTGCAGCCCGACTGCTTCGAGGACATCGTCGCCATCAACGCACTCTTCCGGCCGGGGCCGCTGCAGTCGGGGATGGTCGAGGACTTCATCAGCCGCAAGCACGGCCGCAGCGATGCGCCGATCGACTATCTGCACCCGGAGCTCGCGCCGATCCTCAGGCCCACCTACGGAGTGATCCTCTACCAGGAGCAGGTGATGCAGATCGCGCAGGCGCTGGCCGGCTACACGCTCGGCGGCGCGGACCTGCTGCGCAAGGCGATGGGCAAGAAGCTCCCGGAGGAGATGGCGCAGCAGCGCTCGGTGTTCATCGCCGGGGCTGCGGCGCGCGGCGTCAAAGCGCCGCTGGCGCAGCACATCTTCGACCTGATGGAGAAGTTCGCCGGCTACGGCTTCAACAAGTCGCACTCGGCGGCCTACGCGCTGCTCTCGTACCAGACCGCCTATCTGAAGGCACATTACCCCGCGGAGTTCATGGCGGCGGTGCTCTCGGCCGACATGGATCACACCGACAAGGTGGTGACCCTCATCAAGGAGTGCGGCGACATGGGGCTCAGCGTGCTGCCGCCGGATGTGAACACCTCGCGCTACGAGTTTGCCGCGGCCGGCGCGGCCGCCATCCGCTACGGCCTGGGGGCGGTGCGTGGCGTGGGCGCGGGCGCGGTCGAGGCGCTGCTCGGCGGCCGCGAGGCGCGCGGCGCCTACTCGAGCCTCGAGGATCTGTGCCGGCGGCTCGACCTGCAGAAGGTCAACCGCCGGGTGCTCGAAGCGCTGCTGCGCTCGGGGAGCCTGGACTCGCTCGGTGCCAACCGCGCCACACTCATGGATCGGCTCGCCGCGGCCATGCAGCTCGGCGACCAGAGCTCGCGGGCACGCGAGGCCGGGCAGGACGACCTGTTCGGCGGTCCTGAGGGCGGGGAGCGTGCCGGCGCGCCGGCCGCTGCCGCCGCGGCCACGCTCACCGAGTGGAGTGAGGCGGTGCGCCTCGCGGGCGAGCGCGAGACGCTCGGACTGTATCTGACCGGTCATCCCCTCGGGCGCTTCGAGGCCGGCCTGCCGCGCTTCGTCACGCACCGGATCGGCGACCTGGTCGGCGATCGTCCGGTCGCGGGGCTCGAGGCGGGGCGCTTCGGTGGCGGCCGCGCGGTCACCGTGGCCGGACTCATCGACGAGGTCAGGAAGCGCGGCCCGCGCGTGATGGTGACGCTCGACGATCGCACCGGGCGCCTCGAGGTACTGCTGTTCGAAGAAACCTACCGCCGGCACCGCGAGCTGATCGTCAAGGACGCCCTGGTGCTGATCGAGGGCATGCTGCGCTTCGATGAGTTCGGCGATGCCTGGCGACTCGCGGCGCGCCGCATCAGCGAGCTCGAGCGGCAGTTCGAGCAGGAGGCGCGGCGGCTGATCCTGCGCTGCCACCACGCCGACGCCGCGCGGCTCGAGGAGCGGCTCGCGGCGGCGCTCACGCCTTACCGCCCCGGCCCCTGCGCGGTGACCATCGAGTACTCCGCAAGCGCCGCCTGCGGGGCGCTCAACCTCGGAGCCGAGTGGAGCGTGCGCGCCAGCCGCGCGCTGCTCGAGGAGCTCGAGGCTCTGCTCGGACCGGGCGCGGTCGAGGTCGTCTACAGCGCGCCGGCGGGCGGCACCGGCGACACGTTTTCCGCCGATACCCGCTAGCCGCAGAAGCTCAGCGGCCGAGATGAATGCTCTGCAGGGTAGCGCTGTCGACCCCACACGATTGTAGTGCGACGCGGGTGCTCAGAAGGACAGGCGGTCCTTGTTCGCCTCAATCTTCTTCGTAAGCTCACTCATAGTGCGCAACCCCTGTCCGATAGATCGACCTTGCCGCAGGCACTCGAGTATTCGGTGAGGACTTGTCCTCTGTTATGCTGAAGCATAACGAACAACGCCGCACGGATTCCGCAGTTCACTCAAAGACTGCGGCTAAGGTGATCACCTTTCATTCGACTAATTTCGAGCAGTCGATTCGGAGGTTCTCCACCCGCGCGCGCCGTTTTTTCCGGGTACCTCGATGACCGTGACCGAGTGCGCGGGCAACGATACCGAGAAGGTGGCTCCTATGATGCTGGCGGATCGTGCGGTAATGTTGACATCCTGCGACGAGCCGAAAGGGTTGGCCGCATCACGGCTCTTGCCGTTCAGCTCGAACAACTTGATGAAGCCGCTCGCAGACGTCCACCCACGGATGCGGATCCGCGGGGTGAGCACCTCGGTTTCGCTGCGATTGATGACCGCCAGGTAGAGTGTCCTGCCATCCGCCGACAGCGTCGCTTGAGAGTCAAGCACCGGGAGGTTGGCATCGAAGCTGGCCATGCTGCTTTGCGTTTGGGTGCTGAGCACCTGGCTGCCGCTGTGATGGCGATAGAGCAGATAGGCGAAATATTCGGGGGTCAGTTTTAGCGATGTTTGACTGACCTCGATAATGCCTTGAACGTTCACGAGCGATTCGACTTCAGCGATCGCGACCGTGTCCGCTCGGCGCATCAGCTCATGGAATACCCCTGCCAGGTACAGCGCATCCGCGAGCCGATAGTCCGCATCGTTACGTTCGCTGACGTACCACGCTTGAAACTCCGTGACGGCGATGGTCGGCCGATCCTTCGGCAGCCGTGATCCGGCAGAGCTAATGACGTCGTCCAGGGCTGCGGCGAAGTCCTGGGGACTGCCAACGACCTGACGATAGAATTCGTCAGTATCGACGATGTGCGTGTCGTATTCATCTCGGGGATTACGGTGAAGGCGACTGCTGTAGTCCGATGTGGCGAGAAAATCCAGATTCGTCATGCTAAACAGATCGCCATTCCACTTCAGCGGTCCCGGAGGAGCCCCGGCGGCCATGACCTTGACCGAGGGGTCCACACGCTTCATGGCGGCGGCATAGCGCGTAAAGCGGGGGGCGTAGTCCTTGATGTCGGTATGCGGGAAGTACTCCCCAGAGCACAAGGACTGCGCCTCGTTGCCGACGGTCCAGATCTTGATTCCATAGGGCTCGGTATGGCCATTCCGGGTACGACGCCGCCCCTCGCTCGACTGGGCCGAAGCGTTGGCGTACTCCACCCAGGCAGCCGCTTCTTCGGGTGTACCCCTCAGATAATCGGTCGTGATCTGTACATCGCTCCCGATCTCATGGGCCAGATCCATGAACTCATCGAAACCCATGTCATTGGGCTCCCATTCGTTGTATATGGGATCGAACCGCTCCGGCCGCTGGTCCCGCGGCCCGACCCCATCCTCCCAGTGGTAGGCATCGGCGAAGCAGCCGCCCGGATAACGAATGATCGGCACGCGCAGCGGCTTCATTGCCTCCACCACATCACGGCGCATGCCGCGCAGGTTATCCGCCGGCATCAACGAGGCCGAATCGATCCAGAATGTGCCTGAGCCCTTGACCGAGATGCGCACACGCCCCTCGGTGGTCTCATCCGACGCAGTGAAATCGGCCGTGTATTTTGCCCAATCCGCCGTCAGCGTCGAGAATTCTCTATGGCCGTAAGAGGTGCCATTCACGTCCTCGAAGTCCACGCTGGCCGTGCCGTGCCCGTTCAACTTGAGGAAGACATAGAACCGATAGGTGCGGCCCTTCTGAAAGGTCAAACCGACCTGCGCGATGCTCGTATGGTCATCGCGTACCTCGATCGCCTGCGAGGCGCCGCCGCCGTAGAACACCTTGTCGTCGATGTAATAGCGGTGCTTCCCCGCTACCCCGCCCTTCAAGTCCCAGTAGTGTTGAAACAGGCGTTCCTCCGGGTCCCACGCATTGGCCACCCCATCCTTGTCTAGATCGCCCTCCTCGAACTTTCGGTCGCGCAGCATCTCGGCCCAGATACCACCCGTGTGGGTGCCATGGCTGCGGTTCTGTTCGCCGTTCTGTTCGTTGCCACTGAAGGTGCCGTATTCGTACTCCAGGTTCTGGCCGAAGAGGTACGGGTGAACCCGACCGGTTACCTTCGCCGCATCGACCACAATCTCCGGCGCGGCCACTGCGACTCTGGCGTACCCGGACATCGCGCAGATGGCGACTAAAATTGCGCTGCTGGCGAAGCGGATGACTGGGCACGCGATTCTGTGCTTCATGGGCTGCTATCCCTCTCTCGTTGGCCCATCGCCATGTCTGTCGATTCTGTTCTCATGGTGCGCGACCCCTGTCCGATGAGTTGACGTGGCTAGTCTCGAGCAGTCGATTGGGAGGTTCTCGCCCCGGTTGCACCGTTTTTTCTTCCGGGTACCTCGATGACCGTGACCGAGTGTGCCGGCAAGGATACCGAGAAGAGGGACCCTTGGATGGCGGCAGATCGTTCGCTGATGTTGACATCCTGCGACGAGCCGAAAGGATTGGCCGCATCACGGCTCTTGCCGTTCAGCTCGAACAGCTTGATGGAGCCACTCGCAGGCGTCCAGCCATTGATGCGGATCTGCGGTGTGAGCACCTCGGTTTCGCTGCGATTGATGACTGCCAGGTAGAGTGTCTTGCCGTCCTCCGACAGCGTCGCTTGAGAGTCGAGTACCGGGAGCTGTGCATCGAAGCTGGCCACGCTGCTTTGCGTGTGGGTGCTGAGCACCTGGCTGCCGCTGTGATTGCGATAGAGCAGACAGGCGAAATATTCCGGGGACAGTTTTAGCGATGTTTGGCTGACCTCGATAATCCCTTGAACGTTCACGAGCGATTCGAGGTCGGCGATGGCGATGGCGTCCGCCCTGCGCATCAGCTCGTGGTACGCGCCTGCTAGGTACAGGGCATCCGCGAGCCGATAGTCCGGATCGTTGCGTTCGCTGACGTAGAACGCTTGAAACTCGGTGACGGCGATGGTCGGTCGATCCTTGGGCAGCCGGGGTCCGGCAGAACGGATGACATTGTCCAGTTTTGCAGCGAATTCCAGGGGCTTGCCGACGACCTGACGATAGAATTCGTCGGTATTGACGATGTGCGTGTCGTATTCATCTCGAGGTCGAGGTCCGGGATCATTGGGAGTGTGAGGGGGCGCGCTATAAAGCGATGCGGCGAAAAAATCCAGATTCGTCAGGTCAAACAGATCGCCATTCCACTTCAGCGGTCCCGGAGGAGCCCCGGCGGCCATGACCTTGATCGAGGGGTCCACACGCCTCATGGCGGCGGCATAGCGCATAAAGCGGGGCGCGTAGTCTTTGATGTCGGTAAACGGAGAGAACCCCTGCGACTCGTTGCCCACGGTCCAAATCTTGATTCCATAGGACTCGGCATGGCCGTTCTGGACCCGACGCCGCCCCTCGCTCGACTGTGCCGAGCCGTTGGCGTACTCCACCCAGGCAGCCGCTTCCTCGGGTGTACCCGCGATATAATCGGTCGTGATCTGCGCTTCGCTCCCGATCTCATGGGCCAGATCCATGAACTCATCGAACCCCATGTCATTGGACTCCCATTGGTTCCAGATGGGATCGTACCGCTCCGGCCGCTGGTCCCGCGGCCCGACCCAATCCTCCCAGTGGTAGGCATCGGCATAGGAGCCGCCCGGATAACGGATGATCGGCACGCGCAGCGGCTTCATCGCCTCCACCACATCACGGCGCATGCCGCGCAGGTTATCCGCCGGCATCAACGAGGCCGAATCGATCCAGAATGTGCCTGAGCCCTCGACCGAGATGCGTACGCGCCCACGGGTGGTCTGCGCCGGGGCGGTGAAATCGGTCGTGTATTTGGCCCAATCCGCCGTCAGCGTCGAGAAATCTCCATGGCCGTAAGAGGTGCCGTTAATGTCCTCGAAATCCACGCTGGCCGTGCCGTGCCCGTTCAACTTGAGGAAAACGTAGAATCGATAGGTATGGCCTTTCTGAAAGGTCAAGCCGACCTGCGCAATGCTCGTCTGGTCGTCGCGCACCTCGATCGCCTGCGAGGCGCCCCCGCCGTAGAACACCTGGTCGTCGATGTAATAGCGGTGCTTTCCCGCCACCCCGCCCTTCAAGTCCCACCAGTGTTGGAACAGGCGTTCCTCCGGTTCCCACGCACTAGCCACCCCATCCTTGTTCAGATCGCCCTCCTCGAACTTCCGGTCGCGCAGCATCTCGGCCCAGATGCCACCCGTATGCGCACCGTGAGCGTTGTGCATGTTCTGTTCGCCGCCACTGAAGGTGCCGTATTCGTACTCCAGATTTTGGCCGAAGAGGTACGGGTGAACCCGACCGGTGACCTTGGTCGCATCGACCAGGATTTCCGGGGCAGCCACCGCGACCCTGGCGTACCCGGACATCGCGCAGATGGCGACTAAAGTTGTGCTAGTCGCGACGCGGGTGACTGGGCATGCGATTCTGTGCTTCATGGACTGCGATCCCGCTCTCGTTGGCAGTCGAGGCTCTTCTATTTTCTCTGTAGTGTGAGCTCGACGCTGCCGGCTGCGCAGACGACCGGCATGATGACGTTGCGGCCGGATAGCATCGTCGACAGCCTCAGCTTCGATTCAGCGAGCGATCGGGCAAGCGGCTGCCGCCGATCCACAATGTCGACGCTTCTCGGAGCTGCACGTGGGAAGCTTGGCAACCACCCAGCGATCCATCAGCGTTCGTCTCTCTCTGAGAACGTTCGAATGAACGTGGTGACGTCGCGGACCGCCTGCTCATCCAACGGTTTAGGGTACAGCTTGGGCATCAGCTTCGTCTTCGGGTCCTTGATCCACTGCATCGTTCCTTCGTACGCCCGGCGGTCCCTTATGCCCTTAAGAGCCGGGCCCGTGCCTCCGTCGCCATCATCCCCATGGCAACTGGAGCAATTCTCTCTATAGATTTGCTGACCATGGGTGAGTTGGGCATGGTGCTGCACCGATGCACGGTGAGCTTCCTCATCGAGCGCCATAACGACGATCGAGGGGGGGCTCGGAGAACCGTAATAGGTGCGCGAGCCGTTTCCCGACGTGAAAGCGATGTATTGTCTGCCGTCGATATCGTATGTGATCATTCCGCCAGAATGTCCGCCGCCGGTATTTTTCTTGTACAGCACTTGACCCGTTGCGCTACTGAACACCAGAAAGTTCCCT
Organism: Gammaproteobacteria bacterium; assembly: GCA_030040525.1. Taxonomy (GTDB): domain Bacteria; phylum Pseudomonadota; class Gammaproteobacteria; order Steroidobacterales; family Steroidobacteraceae; genus 13-2-20CM-66-19. The sequence continues at coordinate 7,609 of JASHTN010000356.1, forward strand.
GCCACATCGCCCGTGAACACGATGCCCCCAGCGGTCGGCGTCACGCCCGCCACGATGGGTGCGGTGTCATGAAATTTCCACTTCATCTTGCCGGTATCGGCGTCGAGTGCAGTCACCCAGCCACTGGGGGGACGATCTGGGTCATCACGGGTCTTTACCAGAGTACCGTCTGCGGGGCCGCTTCCCGGTTGAAAGACGTACCTCTTGGGATCACCAGCGACTTTGACCAAAAGACACCAGTCCACTGCACCAACAAAAATAGTCTTGAGGCTTGGGTCCAATGCAGGGCCATTCCACTCCGTACCACCCCAGCTCGAGGGGCAGAATCGGCTCTCCGTCTCCGAAGGGCGCCCGTGTTCGTTCTCGATGGTCGTGACGGCTGTCTTGAACAAGAGTTGGTGACTGTCCCGGTCGACGACATGCACGTAGCCATCCTTGCCCGCAGCCGCCACCACACGGTGCCCAGCGCTGTTGATATACAGCATCGGCGCCGCAGACAGATCTACGTCATGGGTATCGTTAGGAACGAGCTGATACCACCATTTGAGCGCGCCGGTGCGCGCATCAAGCACGACTACCGAGTTGGTGAACAGGTTGGCCCCCGGACGCAAATCGGGGAGAAAGATCGGCGCTGGACTCGCGACGGGCACGAACAGCTCACCACTCGAAACATCCAGCGTGAATGTGCTCCAGGTTCCGCCGCCACCGAGGTCGGCGGATGCCGGTAATTTCCAGGTGTCTGCGCCGATTTCGTTGCCAGTGGGGATAGTATTGAAACGCCAGAGTTCGCGACCCGTTGTCGCCTCGAAGGCCATGACGCGCCCCTTGATGCTTGAATCACCTCCAGTGATCCCGACGAAGACGAGATCATTCCAAGCGAGCGGCGCACCGAAGACCGCTTCTGCCATCGTCGAGTCGCCGACGATGCTGTCCCAGAGCAGCCGTCCTGTATTCGCATCGAGCGCTAGCAAGTGGCCATTCGGAGTGCCACGGAACACGCGATCGCCCATCACCGCGACGCCGCGGTTGGGCCCTCCCTGTACTATCGGGTACGTGTATTTCCATCGCACGACACAGGTCGCGGCATCAATCGCATACGTGTCGTGAGGTCTGGTCACGTACATCACGCCATGAACGACAACGAGTCCGGGCGGAAAAGACCCCCCCTCGGACACCTTGAGCCGGCACACTTCTCTCAGCGCGTTGACATTCTGCGCGTCAATTTCCGTAAGCTGTGAGTACCGCTGGCTTTTGTAGTCATTGTTGTAAGTCGGCCATTCATCTGCACGAGCAGCCTGCTTACAACTCTCATGACAAAAGAGAACCAGGGCCACCATAACCGCAGGCCACAAGCCTCGCTGCCAACGCCAACCTATGCTATGTAACTCGCCTCTCATGACTTCGCGACCTGTTGAAAGAGTGTGTGGATAAACGGCTCCATGTTGCCAGGAGACTTCACCCTGGCTCGATCCTTGGTCCTGCCGATCGGTTGCGGCCCTTGCCAATACGACGCCACATGCTCAAACAAAATCAGACAACCTCAGGCAGCTCCTGCCACTTGTGACTACGGTCGGGCTTCTCAATGCCTCCCGCGCGGCCCTATTCTCACGAGACGATCTGCGGGAGCCTCACGCTATGCGGTGAGGGCGGGAAGCTCCTTACCGGCCCTTAATTGCAGAGTGATTTTTTGCTATTTCCTGCTATCCCCACCAGAAGGAGTCAAGTGCATAGGCACAATCGATTCGAAGGCTGCAGGCCCGGGCGCGCCATTTCATCCGGGTAGACTTGCCTCGATGGCCTCGAGAGTTTGCTCGATCACACTGTCATCGTGCTCGGAGGATAAGAAGGATGCTGTTGTCGATGAGCTTGAGCACCGTGACTGACTCAGGCTCCTGGTTCCGGAACTCGAGGGAGCCGTCGCGAACGAGCCTGGAACTTCCAGACCTCAGCACGTTTGTCGCGGTAAAAGCGTGATCAGCCGGCAACCCGAGATCCGCAAGCCTCACGGTCTGAGAGCGTGGGTCTTTGGTCCAATTGAATACGGTCAGGATCGACTGGCGCGGAGTCTCGCGCAAAAAGAAAACACTGGGCTGCCCGTCTTGGGGACTATAGCTCAGAAGATCGATTGGCGTGGACGCGCGCCCGAGCTTGGCCATGTTCAAAAGATCCTGGTTTTGCACCAGAGCCATACGATCCCGCTGCGCTCCCAGCACCAGCATGTCATCGCCGATCTCGTACATTCCCCCCGAAACGGCAGAGAGCGCGATGGAGGCCTCGGCCGCAGCGAGCGGCAGATTCGGGGCTGCGCCGTGGGAATGGCCTGCTTCTAGATCAGAATGCTCTTGACGACTTCCCCGTTGGTATCGGTGAGCCGGAAATAGCGTCCCTGGAATCTGTAAGTCAGTTGTGTGTGATCAATACCGAGGCAGTGCAGAATCGTCGCTTGCAGGTCATGCACGTGCACCGGATCTTTGACGACGTTGCAGGAGAAATCATCGGTTTCCCCGAATGAGATACCCGGTTGGATCCCTCCGCCGGCCATCCACATGGTGAAACATTGCCCATGGTGGTCGCGGCCGAAGTCGTCCGCTGTCAGCTTGCCTTCGCAGTAGACGGTGCGGCCAAACTCTCCGCCCCAAATCACCAGCGTGTCCTCGAGCAGGCCCCGCTGTTTCAAGTCTTGGATCAACGCAGCCGAGGGTTGGTCCGTCTGCCGGCACATGGTCCTGATCCTCGAAGGCAGGTGGAGATGGTGATCCCATCCCTCGTGATAAAGTTGAATGAACCGCACATCGCGTTCGGCCAGTCGCCGGGCGAGCAAGCAATTGGCGGCATACGTGCCGGGTTTACGCGCATCCGGCCCGTACAGCTCGAAGATGGAATCGGGCTCGTGGGAAAGATCGGTCAGTTCGGGCACCGAGGTCTGCATGCGGTAGGCGGTCTCGTATTGGGTAATCTGCGTTTCGATCTCCGGATCGCCGTAAGTCTGGTACTCGAGGCGATCGAGTTTGGCGATGGTATCGGTCACGCTGCGCTGCATCTGGCGGCTGACGCCCGCCGGATTGGAGAGGAAGTAGACGGGATCAGCGGCCGCCCGCAACCGGATGCCTTGGTACCTGGATGGCATGAAGGCTGTTCCGTAGAGAGAGGAACTGAACTCGCCCCCTTGCGAGACCAGCACGACGAAGGCCGGCAAATCCTGGTTCATGCTGCCCAGGCCGTAGGTGATCCATGCGCCCATGCTCGGGCGACCGGGGATTTGAATGCCCGTTTGCAAGTAATTCATCCCTGGCTCGTGATTAGCCGCCTCGGTATATACCGACTTCAGGAGAGCGATGTCGTCCACAATCTTCGCGGTATGCGGCAGAAGCTCGCTCACCCATGTGCCGGATTTCCCAAACTGCTGAAATTTGAACAACGGTGCCGCGATCAGATAGGAGGGGTGGGCCTCTGCCATTCCCAAAAGAATGGGCCCCCGAGCCGATTCGGGCAATTTCGTCCGATCCAGGGCATGCAGCTTGGGCTTGTAGTCGAATAGCTCGTGCTGCGAAGGCGCGCCGGCCTGAAACAGGAAGATGACCCGCTTGGCCTTGGGTGGAAAATGGGGCAGGCCCGGCAGCCCCCCTGTGGCCGCGTGAGTCAGGCCGGCGTTCGCCAGCAGCCGCTCAGTGCCCAGCAGGGAACTGAGCGCGACGGTGCCGATGCCACCTGCCAGCCGGCCAAACAGCTGACGGCGGGTGATTCGCAAATGCCAGTCAGATACTTCGCTACGGGTGTCCATCAAGGGTCCTTGATAGTGTGGCCTGCCACAGGCCTTATTGCTTGGTAATGGCTTCGTTCAAGTTCAAGACGGTTCTGCTCACCAGCGTCCAGGCGGCCAGTTCCGCGGGATCGATACGGGAACTCGTTTTCGAATCCCCGATACTCAGTAGCTCGCGAGCAGCCGCAGGATCTTGTGCAAATTCTGCCGACAGCTCCTTCGCTTGCTGCGTCAGCGCGGCGCGCTCCGCGGGCTGGGGATCCCGCAGCATGACCCAGCGGAAAATAGACTCGACGCGCCGGGCAGGATCTCGAGCGGAGCCGATCGCACGCTCAGCTATTCCTCGGCTGGCTTCGACATAGGTCGGGTCATTCAGCAACGTCAATGCTTGGAGCGGCGTATTGCTCATCAGTCGCCGTGCCGTGCATCGCTCGCGAGTGGGAATGTCGAAAGAGGCGAATGAGGGCGGATTGAGGGTGCGCCTCCAGACCGTGTAGAGGCTCCGCCGATAGAGGTCTTCGCCCGTCTGCAGCGGGTAAACGTCATCGTCAAAGCGACTGTGCCACAGTCCTGCGGGCGCATAGGGAAAGACGCTGGGGCCGCCGATCTTGCGATTTAGCAGGCCGCTGACGGCCAGAGCATTGTCGCGGATCTCCTCGGCCGCCAGACGGACTCGGGGTCCGCGGGCCAGCAAGCGGTTTTCTGGATCGCGCTCGCGCAGCTGCGGCGTGAGGCGGGAGGACTGGCGGTAGGTCGCCGAGGTGAGGATCAGGCGTTGCATCGCCTTGATGTCCCACCCT
>JASHTN010000029.1 GCA_030040525.1 Gammaproteobacteria bacterium
GTACCGCACCGCGTAGATGAGGTAATCCGCGCCGTCCGTCTCGATGAAGCTGCGCGCCGCCATGGCCGCCAGGTGAGTCGGGTCGGTGTGATAAGGATCGGCCGGCGAATCGAGCACCGGCAGCGCCAGATACTGCGCGGGCGACAGCTCGATCCAGTTGCGGCGCGTGTCGAGGCGTGAAGTGTCCAGCGTCCACACCTGGTGCAGGAACACCAGATCGGGGCGAAATGCGGCGAGCGCGCGCTCGCGCGGGGTGCCAAGCGCGATCTCAGGGGAATCGAGACCGACGAGATCGAGCTTCTCGGCATCGAGCCTGAGTCCAAAGCGCCCCGCCTCGGTGAGCGCCACGCGCGCGTGCGGGCCGAGCAGCGGAGCGAGCATCTGGGGGAGGTAGTTGACGTAATCCGGCGCGAGGAGCGGCCGCGCCTCGCGCTCGATCGCCCGCACGCCGAACGCCATCCATGGGAGCAGCGCCAGCGTCAGGATCGCAGTACGCTCACGGCCCGCGCAAAACCCCAGCGCGACGATGGCGAGCGTGATCGGCGCCTGGAACCGGAAGGACAGATTCTGCATCTGGTTGACGCAGGCCAGCGCTACGAAGAGTAGAACCGGTCCCGCGGACCAGAGCGCCAGGAGGCGCGCCCCGAGGTCGCGCCGTCGCCAGACAATCAGCGCCAGCACTCCGGCGAGCGGAATGAGCGGCCAGCTGTTGCGGATCACGCCCGCGAGCGGCGACAGCGCGTGGCTCTTGACCATCAGCGGCAGCGGTAGCAGGAGTCCGAAATAGCACCAGCGCCAAGCGAAATAGGTGGCGGCCAGCAGCATGGCGATGAGGAAGCAGCGACCGTGGCGCAGCACTGCGCGCCGCTCGAAGAGGCAGACGGCAGCGAAGATGCCCGATGCGAGGATCACCCCGTCAGGTCGCACCAGTCCGAGCGCGAGCAGAGTAAAGGCGAGTGCGGGATGCTGCCGCCGTACCGCGAAGCAGCAGGCGAGCGCGAATATCCCGCAATAGAAATGAGTCGAGAATCCGCCGAGCGAGGCGGCCGTGAGATGCGAGAGCAGCAGTGCGGCGGCCAGCAGCGCGTGCGGCGCCACACCCTTGAGATCCGCCGTGCGGGAGATCGCGTAGAAGCTGAGCGCGACGCCGACCGCGTTCAACAGTGCCGCCGCAGCTCCGACATCGAGCCTGAGGAGCTCGAGACCGGCAAGCAGCACCATCCACAGAAAATCGGTGGCGCCCTCGGCAGGTCCGTGCACGTGGTCCCACACGATCCCATGCCCGGCCGCCAGGTTCGTGCTGTAGGTGTAGAGAATGTAGGCGTCTTCGTCGAGATGACCGAGCGCCAGCACGCAGAGCAATGCGGCGAGCGCGAGCGCCGCCGCCGCCCCGCCGATGAGCAGCCCCGTGCGGCTGAGCCGTGCAGCGGCGTCATCGGCGCGCGTCGGGGCGCCGGCAGCGGCTGCGGGGAAGCTCAACGCGTGGCCGCCTTCACTGCGAGCTTCTTGGCCAGATAAAAAGGACCCGGGAAACGCGATTCGACGAACAGCGTCATGCGGTTCTGCAGCCGCTGCTGGTCCTTCGGACAGTGGATCAGAATGCCGTTGTGCTCGCTGAGCGCGAGCGGCTTGATGCGGCTCTGCAGCTGCAGGAAGCGGTGCGACCGCGGGATGTAGTGCGCGGTCAGGGATTGCCGCGTGTTGTTCGTCTCCTTGGTGGCCAGCGACCCGTGGATCGTCTTCGCGTTCCAGAAGAGCACGTCGCCTGCCTGCAGCGCGGGCGCTCGCAGCTCGAGGTGCCGCTCGCGGATGAGCCTGACGATGAGCTCCTTGTAGCGATCATGGTGGAAGGCGATGTCGAAATCCCCGCCGTTCTTCGCGAGATCGATGCGGTGGCTCCTGGCGTAGACGTAAAAGCGGCCGGCGCCGGGATGGATGTCCTCGAGTGCAATCCAGGCCGCCACCATGGTCCCAACGCGCTCGCTGTCGAGGTAATAGGTGTCCTGGTGCGCCCAGGTCGCGGAGTTGCCCTCGAAGTACATCGACTGGACGAGCTTCGGATCCTCGCCGAATGCAGCGCGCAGTGCGCCGACCATGGCGGGCGCCGTGAAGGCGTCCAGCGCCGCACGCCGCAGTCTCTCAAAGTGGTGCGGATCGAGGTCCTGGAGGTTGAGCAGCGGATTCATGACATGGCCGTGCGCGTTGAACCGATTGCGCTCGGCGCAGGCGGTCGTCTGACGATAGAGGAAGCCCTGATAGGGCTTGACCTGCTCGGCGAACGCGCGGCGGATCCCGGCACAGTCGGTCGCGCCCAGCACCCCGCGCAGCACCACGTAGCCCTCCTCCTCGAGGTAGGTGCGCGCGGCTGCATCGAGTGCCGCGAAGTAGGGGCGATCCTCGTCGGGCGAGGTGGGGATGCTGACGGGCTCGCCCGTCGGTGACGCGATCTCGAACATGGCGCTGCCGGAGAACTGGCGGGTCTCTTAGAATCCGGCCGGAATGTTTACCCTCTGTGACAGGGGCACGCGCGCGTGATCGAGACGGCCTCCGTACGACCGGCCCGTGCTGCAGCACGGTCGAGGCTGGCCGTGGTTGCCTTCGGTGTCGCCGCTTTGCTCGGCTATGCGTGGCTGGTCACTGGCGGCCGCCGGCTGTTCGACGACCTCGATTTCGGAGGCAGTGACGCGCTGAAGTACCGCGCTATCGCCGCAGGTCACATTGCCCAGGTGGTTCAGCCGTTCACGGCCCGCGCGGCCTTCGCGATCACCGCCGGACATCTCTCCCGCTGGGGCGGCTTCGATCAGCTCTGGGGCTTCGTGCTTCTCGCCTGGGGCTCGCTCATGGTCTTCGCCGCGAGCCTGGATGCCACGCTGCGCCGGCTCAATGTCCGCGGCTGGCACTGGCTCGCGATGCTCTTCGCGACACCCTTCATGGCTCGCACCTTCGTCGGCGTCGAGTTGCCGGACGCCTGCGTCGCGGCCGCGACCGCCGCGGTCTTCGCAGCGCTCCTTTCGGGCCGCTGGGCGCTCGCCGCAATCCTGGCCGGACTTGCGGTCGCGCTGCGCGAGACCGGGGTCATCCTCGTCGCATTCGTGCTGGTGCTCGTTTGGCGGGCGGGGCGCCGGCAGGCGGTCGCTCTCGGCGTGGCGGCCGCGCTCGGTGGCTGGGCCTGCAGCAGTCATTTCAGTCACGCGGGGCTCGCCAACGTGCACGACATGCCGCCGCTCATCTACCTGGCGCTCAAGATCCCGGTCAATCTGATGGTGGAGGTCCTCGGCTTCGACTACTGGACCGACTCGTGGAATTACGTCTGCCATCCGACCTTCGCCGTGATCGCCGTGCCGCACTGGCTGCCCCTCGGCCATGTGCACCGGATCGGCGTCTGTTTTCGGGGCGCCGCAGCCCCGCTCACTAACCTCTTCATCCTCTGCACGACGTTTGGCGTCCTGCCGGCAATGCTGATCGCGGCACGCGCCGGGTTTCGGGGGCCGGGAACCTCGCCCGTGCTGAGAGCCACGCTCTGGTACGGGCTTCTCATGTTCATGCTTGGCGTGTCCTCGGGCAGGGCGGTCAACCGGCTTGCGGACTACGGCTGGCCGGCCTTCCTGATCGCGACTCCGGCGGCCATGCGTCTCGCAGGCCTCGAGCTGCGCTGGCCGCTGCTCATGCTGCAGCCAGTCGTCGCCGCGGTGGGACTGCTGGCGGAGGACTTCACCGACGCGGCTGTTTCTCCGGCGGCACTCGCCACGAGCGGACTATTGACCCAGCTTGGCGCCTACCTGCTGGCACGTCGTTCGAACCTGACCCGAGCAGCTGCGGCGCCGCTTCGCAGCTTCCACCCCTGACGGAACGCGCGGCCGCGGTTATTTCCGGCACTCCAGCGCCAGGCAGCCGTCGAAGCGCTCCGGATCCTCCACCGCCGCGAAGTGCGTGTCCTGCGCATCGCCGAAGGCGGCGCGCCGCACAGCCGTAAACCCGTGCTCGCGGAGCTCCGCAGTCAGGCCCTTCTCATCCCACATCCACAGATGCGCACTGTTGCCGAGCCATTGCTGCGCGAGGCCGCCGAGGCCCCGCGCCCGCTGCGGCCTGCCCAGGCAGCTCGCCTCCATGAAGCGCGACGCTGCGGAGCTGCTCGGATCGGCCAGATAGTCGCGCGCCAGCTTCTCCAGGTCCGGGACCACCAGTCGGAATACTCCCCCCGGAGCCAGATAACCGAAGGTATGGCCCAGGGCGACACGAAAGTCCTCGAGCGCCAGGTGCTCGAGCACGTGCGAGCAGTAGATGCCGGCGCACGACTGAGGCGCCACCGGCAGCCCCGCGACCACGTCGCCGTAGCGCACGTTGTCCGGAAACCGTCGGGCGTTACGCGTATAGAGCCGTCCGAGCAGCGGCACGCGCTCGAATCTCAGAGTCGGACTGCAGTCAAAGTTTAGCCACGTCGGCGGGGCACACCAGCCGCAGCCGTACTGGACATATTGGTCATTCATGGTGCAGCAAGGCGCAACAGGATCCGATCGTAACGTGTATTTTGCGTGACGGCGCCCGTGGCCGGGAGCCTCCGGGACCTCCCGTCACATCACAGTCATACGGGCATGCTCAGGTAAGTGGTTTTTCGGGGGTGCATCCGGCCAGGTCATGTTCGGATCAGATGACATTGCGGAATTTGCCCGGAGGCGCCGTGCAGCACCCATCGAGCATTCCGAGTCAACGGCGTTACCGCGCTTCTCGGTGGTCATGCCCTCCTACCGCCATGCGTCCTTCATCCGGCGCAGCATCCTTTCCGTGCTCAATCAGAACCTGCCGGGCACGGAGCTGATCGTGATCGACGGCGGCTCGACCGACGGCACGGCCGGTATTCTCGAGGAATACCGTCACGACCTCGCCTACTGCGTGAGCGAGCCGGACCGCGGGCAGAGTGATGCGCTCAACAAAGGTTTTCGCCACGTAACCGGCGACATAGTCGGCTGGCTGAACAGCGACGACCTGTATCTGCCCGGTGCCTTCCGACACGCCGCGGAGCTGTTCCACAGACATCCCGAAGTGCAGGTCGTATACGGGGACTGGTACACGATCGACGTGCATGACCGTATCCGCGAGCGCTTCCTCAGCCTCTCGCCCTCGCGGCGCCAGCTGATCACCGAGGGGTTCTTCTGCAATGCGCAGGCGATGTTCTGGCGGCGGTCGCTGCACGAGAAGCTGGGCGAGTTCGACCTGCGGCTGCACTACACCATGGACTACGACCTCATGCTGCGCATGTGCACGATCCTGCCCGCGCGTGCCCTGCGGCGCACGCCGCGGCCGCTCGGCTGCTTTCGCGTGTACGCCGGTCAGAAGACGGGAGCGAACGAAGCCAAGGTGGCCGCGGAGCATCGGCTCATCGCCGAGCGCTGCGGCACGACCTGGAAGTACCGGGGCGGCGGGCGGCTGATGCGACAGTTGTTCCGCGGCAAGCGCATCGCCGAGCACCTGTATCGCGGACGCGGCGATTACCTGTGGTCACGAGTCGCAGCCCGAGTGCAGTCGAGACGATCGTCGTGAACGGGCTCTGGCAGCGCCTCGCGCGAGGCGCCGGTCGGCGCGTGGTCCTCCGGGCGGCCGGCAGTCACTGGCTTCAGCAGCGCGCCTGGGAGCTCATTACCGGGCGCGCGGCATTTATGCCCGGGAGCGCATCGGATTTCCTGGCCTACTGCGCGGCGAACGCCGCCAGCTCTCACGCTCAGCTGTGCCAGGATCTGTGGGTACTGTGGGAGACCGGCGGCAAGCGCAACGGCTACTTCGTCGAGTTTGGGGCTACCAACGGCGTGAGCCTGAGCAACACCTGCCTGCTCGAGAAGTCCTATGGCTGGCAGGGGATCCTCGCCGAGCCGTTCAGTGTCTGGCACGCGGACCTCGGCAGAAACCGCGGCGCCCGCATCGACCACCGCTGCGTATGGAAATTGAGCGGCGAGCAGCTCGAGTTCACGGCCACTCCCGAATTGCCCGAGTACGCGGGTCTCAGCGCGCGAGCGTACGACGACCTGCATGCCTCGGCGCGCTCGCGAAACGGCAGTCGCGTGCTCGTGCAGACCGTCTCGTTGAATGATCTGCTGCGCGAGCACGGAGCGCCTGCCGGCATCGACTATCTGTCCATCGACACCGAGGGAAGCGAGCTCGACATCCTCGAGGCCTTCGATTTCGCCGCCTGGCAGGTCGACCTGATCTCGGTCGAGCACGCCTTCAACACCGCCAAGCGCCGCGCACTGAATACGCTCCTCGAGCAGCGCGGCTTCGCGCGTCGCTTCGAGAGCTTCTCGCGCTGGGACGACTGGTACGTCAACCGGCGACTTGCGGGGCGGCGGGACCAGTGATCGCCGAACTCGCGAGCGCCAGCGTGCCCGCGGCAGCCGTGACGGACGCAAGGACAGCGCAACGATACCCCCGCATGCTGTTTCTATTGATCTGCTCCGTCAGCGGTCTGCTGCTGCTGACGCTGGCCGTGCACAGCCTCGCCTGGGAGTACGAGCACGACACGCCGCTGCTCCAGTACTGCGGCTATCTCATGCAGCACTTCCACTGGGTTCCGTACCGGGACTTCTTCGAGACCAGCATGCCGGGAGTGCTGCTGTTTCACGCCGCGCTGGTGACGGTGTTCGGCACGGGTAATACCGGCTTCATGATCGCCGACCATCTGCTGCTCGCCGTCCTGCTCCTCACGTCCTTCGTGTGGCTGCGCGAGCTGTCCCTGTCTGCCGCCTGGCTGTTCGTGGGCTGGTACGGAGTCTTTTACCTTGCTTCGGGCCCCTGGCTGCTGCTGCAGCGAGACTGGCTGGCGCTGCTGCCGGCATCGCTGGCATTTGCGCTCCTGGCGCGCTCGTGCAGTCCGGCCGTCGGTGCACAGCTGCGCGACGCCTCGCTGATCGGCGTGCTCGCGGGCATCGCGGCGATCATAAAGCCGCACCTCGCGCTCGGCTTCGTGCCGATCGTCTGTATGATGCCGTGGGTGCGCGCAGCGGACGCCGAGCCGCGGGGCGAGCGCTGGCGGAAGCTGTGCGCGGTCGTCGCGCTCGCGGCGCTCGGTGGCACCTTACCGGTTGTCGCAAGCCTCGCATGGCTTGCCCACGCCGGCGCGCTGACCGCCTTCGCGTCGATGGTGCGAGACTATCTGCCGCTGCACTTACAGCAGTCGGGTGCGCACGTGTTTCTGGCGCCCGCAGCGCACGCCCGTTACCTGCTGGTGCACGCGCTCTACCTCGGCGGGCTTGCGCCGCTCCTCGCGTGCGCCGCCGTTGGCGGAATGCTGGTCGACCGGCAGCTCGGCGAGGAACGACGCAAACAACTGCTGTTCCGATGCGTCTGCGCGGTCCTCGCCATCTACGCCCTGGTTCCGGTGCTCGCCGGCCAGTTCTGGGACTACCACTATCAGCCGTTTCAGTACTGGCTGATCGCGCTGCTCTCCCTGCTGGCACTGCCGCTGTTGCGCGGCCGCGCAGCCGTCTCGGCCTGCGCGGCGCTGCTCCTCACGGGCTGCTGGCTGTATAGCGCGCGCCACAGCCACACCTTCGCTGCACGGCCCGCCAAGGGTGGGCTGGTGGCGGCAATGGCTTCGACTCTTGAACGCTACGTGCCGCCGGGCGCACCCGTCCAGCCCCTCGACTGGACCAGCGGCGCCGTGCACGCGTTGCTGCGCACCGGGCATCCGCTCGGCACGCAGTTTCTTTACGACTATCACTTCTACCACCATGTCGCCACGCCCTACATTCAGTCGCTCCGCGGCCGTTTCCTCGCCGAGCTTGTCGAGCGGCGCGTGTCTTTCATTCTCGAGGTGCGGCGTCCCTACAAGGATGTCGTCAGCGGCGTGGGTACGTCTGATCGCTTCGACGCGCTGACACGTCTGCTCGAGGAGCGCTATGAGACGCTATACGAGACGCCGGGGTATCGGCTGCTGCGCCTGAAGGCGCCGTAGGTTGGGGCAATTGCCCGCTCAGGCCGGGTTGCGAAAGAAGGTGGCATCCACCTGCAGCATGCGCCCCGTGCGTGGCTCGATGAAGGCCGGTGCGAGGCCCCAGAGCTCGAAGCCGAGCCCCTGCACGCGCGCGTGCAGCTCCGGCATGAGTTCCTGGCCCTCGTAGAGGGGAATCAGCGACAGCTCGAGCTGCAGACCGGTCACGCGCGCCAGGGTGTGCGGCGCACCCCGCAGCACCTCGCTCTCGTAGCCCTGGGTGTCGATCTTGAGGAACGCAACCGAGTCTTCACGGAAGTACGCCGGCGCGAGCGCGTCCAGCGGCTCGAGCGGAACAACCTCCGTGCCCACCAGCTCGCTTTCGGGCGCCGCCGCGCGGTGTGCATCCAGCATGCCGAGCACCGAGCTGCTCGCCGAGTTGCCGGCGATGTTCAGCGTCGCCGTGCCCGCTTGCGCCCCGATGGCGGCGCGCGGTGCCAGCTCCCACTGCGGGTCGGCAGCCGCGGCGCGGGCGAGCGCGGCGTAGGCTTTCTGCATGGGCTCGAAGGAGACGATGCGGCCGCGATAGCCGACGCGCCCTCGCAGCTCGCAGCCGAACTGCCCGATGTTCGCCCCCACGTCGAGAATCAGGTTGACGCCGTGGGTTGCGAGCATGGCGCGCAGCCGGGCCGTATGGGAAGTCGCCACCGCGAAGCGCTGCACCTCGTAGCCGAGCCCGAGCGCGGCGTGCTTCACCAGAGACTTCAGCATTCGGACACGCGCCGCACCGAGTAGCCGCTCATCGCCAGGCGGCAGAGGCTCCCGATCAGCATGGCGGCCGCGACGCCGCTCGCTCCCCACCCCAGACGCAGGAGCAGCCAGGCACTCAGCAGATAGGCACACGCCCACAGCAGCTGCGATGTCAGCACCTGGAACATGCGGCCGCTCGCGCCGAGCAGATTGAGCAGCATGTTGAGCGAGGCCGAGCTCATGGCGGTCAGCGCCACGAGCACGAGCGTTGGCCAGCCGTGGGCGAATGGCGCGCCGTACAGCCGCATGATCCACGGGCTGGCAAGGGCGATGAGCAGCGCCGGCGGTACCGCAGCCAGCAGGCTGGCGTAAAGCGCAAAACGCAGCGTCCGGCGCAGTGCCGCGCTCTCACCGCTCGCATGGCGCGCCGAGAACAGCGGCAGAGTGACGGTGGTCAGAATTCCCGGAACGAACAGCAGCATCGAGAACCACTGATTCGCCGCTCCGAGCACGCCCATCTCGGCGTAGCCGCCGTGCGAATGGACCAGAAGGATCATCGCGAGCCAGTTCACCGGCACGGTGATCAGCGACACCATGATCCCCGGCAAGCTCACCCGCCACAGCATGGCGAGCTCGCTTCGGGACACTGGTGCCCAGGCACTGAGGCGCCGCGTTCGAAGCATGGCGGCGATCACCGCCGCGCGGACAAAGGCCGCGACCCCGCTCGCCGCGACGAACGCCCACAGGACACTCACGGGTCCGCCCCTGCCGAACAGCAGCACGAGAGGCGGCAGCAGCGCTCCGCGGGCGATACCCGCGAGCGCGAGCGTGCGGAACTGACGGAAGCCGGTCAGGATGCCCTGCTCGAGACCGCCGAGAGCCTCGAAGAACAGGAACAGAGCCGCCACCTGCAGGGCGGTCGCGACGCCTCCGGCGGCGAACACCGAGTGCGCCAGCTGCGGTGCTCCGACAAACATGACGCAGGCGCAGCAGGCAGCAGCCGTGGCCGTCGCCCAGACTACGACGGTTACGACGCTGCTGCAGCGAGTCCGATTGGTCGCGACGGACGCGGCGATCTGGGTCGCCGCGGTGTAACGCATCGAATCCGACAGCAGTCCCGCCGTCAGCGTTGCCGTTCCGAGAACCGCCGCCAGCTTGCCGAACTCGGTCACCCCGAGAATGCGCGCCGCCAGCATCATCGCCAGCACCGCGAGTCCCC